>JAPOYQ010000901.1:7095-10140 GCA_026706505.1 Gemmatimonadota bacterium | reverse complement strand
CCCCAGCGAATTGTAGTCATAAAACGTTCTCCAGACGAGTGAGTTAGGCGGCCTGTTGGACGATGGCTAGCAGGCCGTCGCCGTATTTTTCGGCTTTGGCCGGACCAATGCCGTGCGCCAGCTTGAGTTCTTCTAGATTGGCGGGCCGCAGCAGGACGATATCGCGGAGCGTGCGGTCGCTGGCGATGACGTAGGGCGGAACCTTTTCGTCGCGGGCCAGCGTCATGCGGTGATGGCGCAGTGCATCGAAGAGGGCTTGGGCGTTTTCGTCGAATTCCACGCCGAGATTGGGAGCGCGAGGACGGACGCGTGCGGTGCGGGCTGCTGGGACCGGAGCCGATTTTGGCGGCAGCAGCAAGCGCGCGGGCCGCTCGGCGTGAATGACTTGGCGTCCTTCCTCCGTGAGGACCACGACCGGCCGCTCGCCGCCGGAAAAATCGACCCAACCGGCCGTGACCAGCCGGCGCAAAAGCTGCAAAAGCCAGCGCTCAGGATGTTCCTTGAGGATGCCAAAGGTCGGGGTCCGATCTAAGCCGTCGCGCGCAAGGCGTGCGTCCTTGGTGCCGCGCAGGAGCTTGGCCGCCATTAGGATGCCGTAGCGTCTGTGTAGGCGGGCGACCGCGCAAAGGGCTTTGCGCACGGTGGTGGTGACTTCTGTGGCGTCGCCCGTTTCGGCATGGGAGAGACTGCAGCAGACGTCGCAGCGGCCGCAGCCCGAGAGCGTTTCCTCCTCGTCGCCGAAGTAGCGCAGGATCGCGTCGTGGCGGCAGGATCCGCCCTCGCTCCAGCGCATCAGTTCCAAAAAGAGATTCCACTTGTGCTGAACCACCGCTTGGTCGGGCGCGCGACCGTTGGCATCGCTTTCGATTAGGTGGCGTCGCAGCGGCATGTCGCCAGGGGAGACCAGCAGCAGGCAGTAGGCGTCTTGACCGTCGCGCCCGGCCCGGCCTACTTCCTGATAGTACGCTTCAATCGAGCTGGGCGGGGCCAGATGGGCGATGGCGCGCACATCGGCGCGGTCGATGCCCATGCCAAAGGCATTGGTCGCCACTACGATTTGGATTTGGTCTTGAATAAAGGCGCGCTGAACGGCGTCGCGGTCTGGTCCCGCCATGCCCGCGTGATAGGCGGCCACCCGCCAGCCGACCCCTTGGAGGCGAGCGGCTTCTTCCTCGGTGCTCTTGCGGGTAGGGGCATAGACGATAGCGGTACCTAACCTTTGGTCGGGCGCACCGAGTGCTTCGGCCAGCAGCGCATCAATCCGCTGGCGGCGCTCGGCAGCGCTGTTGATTTCGGCGACTCGCAGCGAGAGGTTGGGCCGGGCAAAGCCGCGCACTAGCTGTGGGGTGTCGCTCGGCAGCCCGAGGCGTTCGAGGATTTCGTCGCGTACTACCGGCGTGGCCGTGGCGGTGCAGGCGAGGACCCGACAATCGGGCAGTTCGCGGACCAGCTCGCCAATTTGCAAGTACTCGGGCCGGAAGTCGTGGCCCCACTCGCTGATGCAGTGGGCCTCGTCCACGGCAATGAGCGAGCACTTGATCTGGCTCAGGATAGAGCGGAAGCCGGAGTAGGTCAGCCGCTCGGGCGCGGCATAGACCAGCTTGTACTGGCCTTGGGCGACTCCGCGCATACGGCGGCGCAACTCGTCGCTATCGAGGGTCGAGGATAGGTACGTGGCAGCAAGGCCGCGCCGCTGTAGTGCTTGGACTTGATCGTGCATCAGGGCGATGAGTGGCGAGACCACTAATGCCGTACCTGGCAGGAGGGCCGCGGGTAGCTGGTAGGTCAAGCTCTTGCCGCCGCCAGTGGGGGCGACCAAAAGCAGGCGACCAGTGGAGAGCAGGGTTTCGATGGCTTCGCGTTGGCCGGGCAGAAAACGCTCAAAGCCGAGCCGGGCCAGCGCGGCGTCGAGAACGGCTGGGGGAGGCTTGAGAGAAGAGGCGTCGCTGAGACGGAGGACGTTTTTATGCTCGGTCATTCGAGAGGATTGGATCGGCGTGGTAGTACCTTGCGGAGCAGAAAATATAAGTCGGTCTAGAACTCTTGCAATTGGCGTACCAGTCCAATCTTCAGAGAGGACGAGTGCGTGACGCAAAAAGCGCTGTGCAGAATACTACACAGCGCTGTATCGCTTACTGGACTCGGAGGCCAAACAATTTAAGCCCGAGATAGAAATCGCGTCGTCGCTGTCGTCGCCACTATCGCCGTCGTCACCGTCATTGCCTATCGTCGTCGCCGTCAGCCACCATCGCCACTTTGCCCGACGGGCACAAAACCCAACGCGATGCCGAATGGGAACTTCAATCCGGTGGTGACGAGGTCTTCGACGTCGGAGCCGTCGAGGTTGGACCGCTGGATCTTGTCCGCGTGTGAGTCCGTCCAGTACATCTTGCCGCCGGCCACATCCAACGCGATGCCGTATGGGAAATCCAATCCAGTGATGAGGTCTTCGACGTCAGTGCCGTCGAGGTTGGACCGCTGGATCTTCTTCGTGCCCTGATCCGTCCAGTACATCTTGCCGCCGGCCACATCCAACGCGATGCCGTATGGGAAATCCAATCCAGTGATGAGGTCTTCGACGTCAGTGCCGTCGAGGTTGGACCGCTGGATCTTCTTCGTGCCCTGATCCGTCCAGTACATCTTGCCGCCGGCCACATCCAACGCGATGCCGCCTAGCGCATCCAATCCGGTGGTGATGAGGTTTTCGACGTCGGAGCCGTCGAGGTTGGACCGCTGGATCTTGGTCGGGTCCCAGTGCGTCCAGTACATCTTGCCGCCGGCCACATCCAACGCGATGTCTTCTGGCGCATCCACACCCAATCCGGTGGAGACGAGGTTTTCGACGTCGGAGCCGTCGAGGTTGGACCGCTGGATCTTGTCCGAGCCCCAGCCCGTCCAGTACAGCTTCCACGTTTGCGAAGCGGTGGTCTCACCCGTCGTCTCCTCGTCTACCGGCTCGACGGGCACAAAACCCAACGCGATGCTGCTTGGGGTCTCCAATCCGGTGGAGACGAGGTTTTCGACGTCAGTGCCGTCGAGGTTGGA
>JAPOYQ010000901.1:0-6673 GCA_026706505.1 Gemmatimonadota bacterium | reverse complement strand
GGATCTTCTTCGTGCCCTGATCCGTCCAGTACATCTTGCCGCCGGCCACATCCAATGCGAGGCTGAGTGGACCAACCCATCTGGTGGTGACGAGGTCTTCGACGTCGGAGCCGTCGAGGTTGGACCGCTGGATCTTCTTCGCTCCCCAATTCGCCCAGTACATCTTGCCACCGGCCACATCCAATGCGAGGCCGCCTGGATTCTCCAATCCGGTGGTGACGAGGTCTTCGACGTCGGAGCCGTCGAGGTTGGACCGCTGGATCTTCTTCGCTCCCCAATTCGCCCAGTACATCTTGCCACCGGCCACATCCAATGCGAGGCCGCCTGGATTCTCCAATCCGGTGGTGACGAGGTCTTCGACGTCGGAGCCGTCGAGGTTGGACCGCTGGATCTTCTTCGTGCCCACATCCGTCCAGTACAGCTTCCACGTTTGCGAAGCGGTGGTCGCGCCCGTCGTCTCCTCGTCTTCTTCCGTCTCCTGCCCGCTCACCGTGATCCTCACAGCAGAGGAGCAGTTGTTATCCGTATTGCTCTCGCCATCGACGCTGTCCACACACGCGCCATAGAAATAGACCCCCGTTTCTCCACCCACCGGGGCCGTCAACGCAATCGACACCGCACTGCTGTCGGAGGCGGCTAGTATACCTACCTCGCCCGTACCCACTTCCGTGTCACTGGAAGTAATCGTCGCGTTGTTAGAGCGATAGTAGTGCAGCATCGTCGCCGCGGCCTGCTCGTCGCCTTGGTTATGCACGGTGACATTCAAGGTGAACGCCTGCCCCGGCGTCAGCGTGACCGTGCTGACCGAAGGCGATTGAACAATCAAATCCGGTCCCCCCTCGCTGGATGTACTATCCGTTTCCGCCTCTTCTTCCTCCGTCTCCTCCTCTTCTTCCTGCTGATCGTCGTTGAACGCGTCGAACATGTCGCAAAAGGCACAGTCGTCGTCCGTAGCTTTGCCCGCCGAATGCGGTCCCGACGACACGACCAACTCCACCGGGGCCATACCCGACTCAACCCGGAAGGACGAATCTACATAGGGAACCAACCCACTACCCGAAACAACCAGCCCATACACTTGCACACCTTCCCCATTCGGCCCGCTGCCATCAGACACACTCGGCATAACAGAAGCCGCCCCCGCCCCCACAGCCGAAAGACCCGCTTGTCCGTCAAGCAGCACCATCCGCCCCGTCTGACTTTCCATACCCACCGTCATCCGGTAGATATACACTCCCGCCCCTACCGCACGACCCACACCATCCGTCGCGTGCCATGTCGCCGTGTGAAAGCCCGCCGGCCGTTCCCCATCCACCAACGTCGCTATGTGCTGCCCCAACAGGTTGAACACCTCCAGCCTCACTTGGGATGAAGCCGCCAATTGATAGGGTATAATCGTCGAGGGGTTGAACGGATTGGGATAATTCGGCCCCAACGCGAACCGCTCTGGCAGCGCCCGTCCCGTCAGAGCCGATAACGGCAACGCGAAATACCCCGTGCCATCAGTCATCGCGCGGGCAATCGCTCCCTGCCGCAGGTCGCTCAGATCGAACAGCCGCACCTGCGCATCGGCGACGGGTTCGCCAGACTCCAACTGCACCCGGCCTTCAAGCACCGGTTCCGCCGACGCCGAGACGACGAACACTAATCCGATAAGACAGACAATTGCATTTTTCATAACATCATCTCCTTCGGACTCTCCCAAAGAATCGATCCATTTCAAAGCCGTCATAAAGGTAAGCTCAACGTGAGTTCGGGTTAAGCGATATTCTGGCTTCAAAACTCCTATTAGGTATGGCTAAATTTCGTAGATTAAGGGCTCTTTATCATGACATTAATCTACTCTAAGAAACACCGCAAATCATAGAGAAAAAATTAAGGACAATAACATAAAATTCTATTTTCAAGAGACAAGATTAACTAACATAAAATTTTATTGTCAAGAGAAATATTAACTAACAAATAAAAGGACCGTATACGGACTCATTTTAAGAGGTCTGTATACGGTCCATAAAGGGGAATTATATGCCTGAGTACCTAAAAATCAAGTCGAGCTTTTGCCCCCGTCTTTTGATTCGATCCCAACTTAAAGCCCCGCGCTAGAAGCCATTCTAGCGCGGGGCCTTTGTGTGCCTATGAGTTGTGTGCCGCTTGGGCACGTTGGTTTGGGTAGCTACTGTCAGGATCGCCGCTGATCCCAGGGGCCGTAGATGGCCAGCGTGGTGCCGGGATGCTGGATATTGACGAAGAGCACTTGGCCGTCGGGCGAGAAGGTCGCGCCGGCGAATTCGGAATTGTTCATGCGGTTGTGCCCGAAGCGGTAGATCTGGCCTGCGGGCGTTACGCCGACTAGGTTGTTTTCCCCGCTGCCGTCCTCGCAGACGATCAAATCGCCAAAGGGCGAGACCGTGAGGTTGTCGGCGTTGTCGACTAGGTCGCCGTCGTTCGGCTCGACAAAGAGTTCGAGCGTCCCCGGTGCCTTGCTCTCATCGGCCGTGCCCTCGTGCGGGCTGGGCTGGTAGCGGAAGATTTGGCCTTTCTTTTTGCGGCCGCCGCTAGTGCAGACAAAGTAAATCGCGTCGCGGCCGTACCACATGCCCTCGCCGCGGGCAAAGCGGGCGCATCCCTTGCCCTCAAACCCCTGAATGCGCAAGTCGTTGTCTGGGGATTCGACGTTTTCTATATCGACCCAGCGCACGGCGAGTGGCTCGCCAGGAGACACCAGCGCTTTGTCCCAGTTGCGGGTGTCCAAGCCGGGATGGTCGATTACGGCTAAGGCTTGCAGCCGCCCGGCTATTAGTTTGCCCGGTGCGTCGGGGATGTAGCGGTAGATCAAGCTGTCGCCGGTATCTTCGGTTTGATAGACGATTCCCGAGCGGGGATCTACGGCGACGGCCTCGTGCACAAAGCGCCCCATGGCCTTGAGCGGCACTGGCGTGGCGCGGCCGATTTCTGTGGTAGCGGGGACCTCGAAGTTGTAGCCGTGGTCTTTTTCGATCGGACCTTCGACTCGTTGGGCCGTCTCTTCGCAGCTAATCCAGCTATGCCACGGGGTCGGCCCGCCGGCGCAGTTGCGCACCGTGCCGGCCAAGCTGAGAAATTTCCGCTCCACTACGCCGGTTTGCGCGTTGTAAACGATGTTCGTGGTGCCGCCCAAGGACGGCATCTCGCCTTGGCCCCAGTCGTATAGATCTTCTTTGGGCAGTTTGCCCAGATTCTCGTTGTCATCGCCGAAGGCACCGGCTTCTTTCGACCCGGGGCTCAGCTCTTGGTTGCATACCAAAACGACGCGGCCCTCTGGGCCAGGGAAGGCAGCCATCCCGTCGGCTGCGCCCGGCAATCGCAGGCCGTCGTCCATGAGTTCGCCGGCGCGTGCGAGAACCCGATAGCTAAATCCCTCGGGCAGGTCGAGGATGCCTCCGGGGTCGGGCACGAGCGGTCCAAAGCTATTCTCGGACGCTGGAGCGCCCCACGCGAGGTGGCGATGGAGGCCGGCAAAGCCGATGGAAACGGCCGCGGCGCTTTTGAGGAATTGGCGTCTAGAAACAGACATGAGATTGTCTCCTATGGCTAAGAGGCATGAGAACGGCTCGAAGGGGACTTGTACGAAAATACCAAGAGGAACATCTCATCGTCAAATGCGAACTTTCTCGGGGCCTAGCCTTCGTCTATATATTTAAGACGATGCGATTCCAAGATCCCCAGTGGCACGACGAGTTGCCTTCGACCAATACGACCTTGGTCGAGTGGCTGCGCGAGGGCCGGGATCTGCCCGACGGCTTCGTGCTCGCCGCTCGTTCCCAGACCGCTGGCCGGGGCCGCTACGAGCGGCAATGGCTCGCCCGGCCCGGCCGCAACTTGACCTTTTCCGCGCTATTGCAGACCGCTGTGTCACCGTTGCAGTTCCTATCGCTGCCGCAGGCCGCCGCCTTGGGCGTGGTCGCCTATTTGGAGGAAAACGGTTTAGTGGCGCAGACCAAGTGGCCCAACGATGTGCTGGTGGGTGGCCGCAAGATCTGCGGCATTTTGGCCGAGCGCTGCAAAGGGGTCGTCCTTGGAATCGGCCTCAACGTCAACATGGATGCCGACGAGGCGGCGTCCATCGGCCAGCCCGCTACCTCGCTGCGGATTGAAACGGGCACCGAGCGCGATGTCGAGCGGGTATTGGACGAGTTGCTGGTGCATTTGCAGGTGTGGATCGGGCATTGGGAAAGAGGCGGCTTTGCGGCGCTGAGTGCGGCGTGGGAGTCTTACTGCGCCAATTTGGGTCAGTACGTCGCAGTCGGCGAGTACACGGGCGTGGTGTTGGGTTTTGGCGCAGCCGGACAACTACTGCTGCGCGAAGACGATGGGACGCGGCGCGAGGTGTGGACCGGGGATGTGGCTTAGCTTATGCGCGCCAGCACCTGTCCGTCGGCCACTTGATCCCCGGCGTGTACCAAAATATCGGCGACTGTGCCCCCGACGGGAGCCGTTACCGGCATTTCCATTTTCATGGCTTCGAGCACGATGATTCCGTCGCCCGCCTCTACGTGGTCGCCGACTTGGACGAGGTGGCGGATTACTTTCCCAGGCATCTGGGCTTGCACTGGCGTGCCATCGCCGGCCTTGGGTGCCGGTGAAGAGGGAGTCGCCGCATCTGTCGATTGCTCCAAACTGACTTGGAAGCGACGGCCATCAACAGTGGCCGTGTCGCCGTCAATGGCCACGGCATAGCGACGGCCATTGACGGTGATCGCATAGTGCGCTGGACCGTCAGCCGGTGCTTCCTTCTCTTGTTCTTTTTCGACCTTGCGCACGCCGATCTCGCCTTCTCCCTTGAGGAAGGCGAGGCCCTTGTCTTGGCAGGCGGCGACGATAAAAATGTTTTCGTCCGTCTCTTCAAGGCCAGCTTCTCGCAGTTGTTTGCGGGCTGGTTCGACGCCCTTGTTTGGGTCGGCGTCGTTGCGTTCGAGCGGCTTTTGGGTCGTTGGCTCTAGCTCGAGCTGTTGGGCGGCGATCTCGACGACTGAGGGATCGGGCGCGACCGGCGTCTTGCCGAAGTAGCCCAATACCATTTGGCCGTAGGGCGCGGCGATCCGCTCCCAGGGGCCGAACATGACGTTGTTGAAAGCCTGCTGAAAGTAAAATTGCGAGACCGGCGTCACCGAGGTGCCGAACCCGCCCTTTTCGACGACCTCGCGCATGGCCTTGATCATGTCTGGGTATTTGTCCATGATGCCGTTGTCGCGCAGCATCTGGGTGTTGGCTGTCAGCGCGCCGCCGGGCATGGGACTCCAGGGGATCATCGGCTCCACGGCCACTGCTTCGGGCGGCAGGAAGTAGTCGGCCATGCACTCCTTGAAGACTTCCTCGGCGTCGCGGACCTTGTCGACGTCGATGTCGAGGTCGTAGTCGGAGCTGCGCAGTGCGTGCCACATGACGATGATGTCGGGCTGGCAGGTGCCGCCGGAGCAGGGAGCCATAGACAGGTCAATGGCGTCGGCACCCGCGTCGAGGGCGGCCATGTTGGCACTGACGCCAATGCCGGCTGTTTCGTGCGTGTGGAAGTGGATGAAGGTGTCTTCGGGCAGCATGAGACGCGCCTCGGAGATGGTCTCATAGACTTTGGCGGGCACGGCCGTGCCCGAGGCATCCTTGAAGCAGACCGCGTCGTACGGGATGCCGGCGTCTAGTATCTGGCGCAAGGTTTTGGTGTAGAAGGCCGCGTCGTGGGCTCCGGAGCAACCCGGAGGCAGCTCCATCAGCGTGACGCAGACTTGGTGTTTGAGCCCGGCATCCACAATGCACTGCCCCGAGTAGATGAGGTTATCGACGTCGTTGAGCGCGTCGAAATTGCGGATGGTGGTGATGCCGTGCTTTTTGAAGAGTTCGGCGTGGAGCTTGATGATGTCGCTCGACTGCGATTCGAGGCCGACTACGTTGACTCCCCGCGCCAAGGTCTGGAGGTCGGCGTCCGGGCCGACCGTGGCGCGAAAGGCGTCCATCGCGGCAAAGGCGTCCTCGCCACAGTAGAAGTAGAACGATTGGAAACAGGCCCCGCCGCCGGCCTCAAAGTAGTCGATGCCAGCTTCCTTGGCCGCGGCGACGGCGGGTAGAAAATCGGACGTGAAAACGCGCGCGCCATAGACCGACTGGAAGCCGTCGCGGAAGGCTGTGCACATGAAGCGAACTTTCTTCTTATTCACGATCGCATCCTCGTTGTCTATCCCACTAGCACGGACCACAAGACGCCGGCACCTACCGCCGAGCCGATGACTCCGGCGACATTGGGAGCCATCGCGTGCATCAGCAGGTAGTTATTGGGGTCTTCGCGCTGGCCCATCATCTGCACCACGCGGGCCGAGTCGGGCACGGCCGAGACTCCGGCAGCGCCGACGAGGGGGTTGATTTTGTCTTTGGTGAAGAGGTTCAAAAGCTTGGCGAAGAGCACGCCGCTGGCCGTGGCGATTGCAAAGGACAAAGCGCCGAGAGTGAAGATGAGTACCGACTGCGGCGTGAGAAAGGTCTGGGCTTGGGTCGAGCAGCCGACCGAGAACCCGAGGAGGATGGTGACGATATCGACCATCGAGGTGCGGGCGGTCTGGGCCAAGCGCTCGGTGACGCCGCTTTCCTTGAGCAGATTGCCGAAGAACAGCATGCCGAGCAGCCCGATTGCGCCCGGGGCGAGGAG
>JAPOYQ010000023.1:7103-10342 GCA_026706505.1 Gemmatimonadota bacterium | reverse complement strand
CTCAGGAGTATTTTGTCGAGCAGGTAGAAGTGGAAGCCGTGGTGGGTAACGACTACCGGGTGGAGCTGGTCGGCTTGTACGAAGCCGAACCCAAGGCCACTCAGGAACAGGCGCGCTGGCGCTTGGCCAACCTCGAATCGCTGCGCCGCGCTCCGGGCAATGTTCAAGACCTGTCCAATGCGACGCAGATTCGCCTCGACGCCGGAGCCTGGACTGGCCGCACTGTGGTCGGCGTTGACGGCTACTTTGAAAGAGGCCGTACCCGCATCCGCGGAGAATTCGCCCGCAGCATTGAGTACTTGCGCTATCCAGATGGCCGACCCGGACATCGTCCCCCTAGGGAATTTGAGGGCGTGCGCCGGTGGAATGGAGCGCGCAGCACCACCCGGGACGCCTCGTACTACCTGACTGCGGAGTGGGCCAGTTCCCATCTCGAATTGGGAGGCGAATTGTTTTCCGTGGGGCCGGATTTCACCCGCCAGTTGATCGGCGACCACGTAGCCGCAGTGCCGGGAGCCGAGATCTCCGACGGCTTTGTCGAGGACAACGACGACGACGACCGCTGGCCCGACCGGGGTCCCGGAGCGCGGGGCGGCCACCACGGCGCGACCGACTACGACCCAGACGGGGTCTTCCCCGGCAACGACGAGGACAACGACGGCATTCCCGATACCAATCGCAATGGCAATGCCCTCCCCGATTACGTCGAGCCTTTTTTGCTCTTTGCGGTGGAACCGGACGCGTACTTCTACGGCCGCGACTGGAACCACAACGGCATCGCCGATGTGCGCGAGGACGACCTAGAACCCGATCTGCCCTACCAGCAGGACCAGCGGGGTGGTCACGTCTTTGGTCGGTTGCGCCTGCCCGGTGGCTGGTCTGTCGGGGTGGGGCGGCTCAAGGCCAAAGGCATTTCTAGCGAGCGGCGCAATGAGATCGACTACGCCAGCCTTGCCCTGTCGCGTCGCGATTGGCAGCAGGGCTATTTCGCCGGCGAGATATTCTTGCAGCGCGTCCACGACGATTTTGCCAATCCGTACCAGACCTTTGAAGAAACCCTGTCGGAACCCGCTCCCGATGCCCCGTACCACAGCCCCGGTTCCCTAGTGTACGACCGCACCACGGTGGGGGATTTGCTCGAATGGCGCGACAGCATCGACCGCCAGCACTACCTCGAAGGAGCGTGGTGGCCGCTGGCTGGCCTGCGCTTGGACGGCAATATGCGCTATGCCATCAACCGCCAGCAGGCCGCAGTGCTGTCCGATGGTTCGGATCAGGGTGCCGACGAAATCCGCCTGCTGACCTTGGTAGCACGCGCTGCGTACGACTGGGAAGCTACGGACAACTGGCTGGTGGTTTTTCAGGGTAAAGGACTGTACTTGCGCCGCAACCGCGACAGTCTGCCGGTTGCGCTGGAGGACGAGTGGACGTTGGTCCCCATCCTCAAGGCCCAGTACCGGCTGACGCCGCGCACTGAATTTTCCTGTGGGATGCAGGGTCTGCCCTTTTTGCCGCTGAGTAAAAAGGATCGCACTGACAACCGCAATAGTTTTACCGAGGCCGTGCGGGTCGTGCAGCTAACCAATCACTCGAACTATTTCGGCTATGCGCTCTCGACCAATGTGGGCCTGCGCCTCACTCGCCGGATCTTTGACGATCCCACCCGCGCCGGAGACGACCTCGACGTCACCTCCTTGTTCATGCGGGTGTTTTTAGGGTTTGAATGAGCCGATGCTGACGAAGAAAAAAATAGGTTTCTGCGCGGCTGGACTCTGGCTCTTGGCCTGTGGCTGCCATTTGCTCTACCCTCAGCAAATCGTCCAGGTCTTCCGGCTGTTGCCGGTGTCTGCGGCCTCGGCCCAGTACGCTTTAGAGAGCGACGGGGCCGTCTCCTATACCATAGAAGGCCTGCGGCTTTTGGTCCGTCACCTGAGCGACCCAGAACTCAACGCCATGTTCCCCACAGAGTCGAGCCAGGGCGAGTACTCGATCAATCCCTACACCTTTGGCGACTATGTCGATCCGACGGTCGGCTATGTTCGCAATCGCTTTACCGTCTTTGAAATCGAGGTGCACAACCGCGCCTTTGCCAAGGTGGAACTCAACCCCCTCAAGGCCGTGCTGCTGACGGATCGGGGCGGTGAATTCCTCCAGCCCTACGGCATTTTGGCGGGTTCGTCGCCTAGGAACTTTGAGTCGTACTACCGCGCCCGCAGGAGCCCCAGCGGCAATGATTTTTACCGTTTCAACATGCGTATGGGCATTGTGCGCAGTAACAACTACAACATCGACCGCAAAATTTTCAAAGGCGAGTCGTACCGGGGTTTGCTCGTGTTTGATCCGCTTGCCGACGAGGTCGCGCAAGTCGCCTTGGTGCTGCGCGACTTCGTCCTCAAATTCAATCCCCACGATGCGCCGTTGGAAACCACCACCCTGCGCTTTGAGTTCCAGCGCGAGGTGCAGCGGGAACTCGTCGAGCAAGAACGGGAGGAATCCCAGCGCGGGCCTGTCACGTACACCCGGCTAGGTGGCCCGCTACAGCTAGATCGCGGCGCAGCCGGGAATCCGACGCGGGCGGCCAGCGCGCTCGAGGGCGAACTGCAAGATCGACTGTCTGCTATCAACGCCTGTTTCGCCCGCGAATTTGCCGCCGGCCGCGCGGCTGCAGGACGGATGAAAGTCCGCTTTACCATCGACCCGACCGGCGCTGTGGCTGCGGTGGAAATCGTCGATTCGGGGGTGGTGAGCGCAGCGGTGGATGCCTGTGTCCGCTCCGAGATAGAGCGGTGGACGTTCGCACCGGCAGAGGGCCGCACAGTCGCCGAGTGCGACTTGGAATTTATTGACGGACGCGACTGATGATTGGAAAGCGAAATTTGTACTGCGCGCTGGGCGGCGCGGGCCTGCTGTTGCTCGGGTGCGGTGAAGAGGCTCCGCCGCCGCACGAGCCAGTGGTCTTTGTCGATGTGGCCCAACAAGCCGGTCTGCATGGGCGCAATGTCTCGGGCAAGCCGCAAAAAACCTATATCATTGAGTCCAAGGGCGGCGGCGCGGGTCTGTTCGACTACGACAACGACGGCTACTTAGATGCGTACCTAATCAATGGCTCCTCCTTCGACCCCTTGCCCGATCCTCCGCCCGGCAACCGGCTCTACCGCAACCGGGGCGATGGCACGTTCGCCGATGTCACTCGCACGGCTGGCGTGGGTGACACGGCTTGGAGCATGGGCTGCGGGGCC
>JAPOYQ010000023.1:0-7066 GCA_026706505.1 Gemmatimonadota bacterium | reverse complement strand
AAACCGACCTTTTGGTGACCAACTACGGACCTAACCGGCTCTACCGCAATCGGGGCGATGGGACCTTTGACGAGGTGGCCCAAGCCGCGGGAGTGGCGGATCCGCGCTGGAGCACGGGCGTTGCCTGGGGAGACTACGATGTGGACGGGGATGTGGATCTGTACGTGGCCAATTTTGTCCGCTTTAATCCCGACGAACTCGCCGAAGCCGATCTCTATCAGTTGTGGAAGGGGATCAAGATCTTCCAAGGACCCAACGCCTATGAGGGAGAACAAGACGTGCTCTACCGCAACCGGGGCGACGGTACCTTTGAGGATGTTACCGCTCAGATCGGCGTTGGTCCGGTGGCGTACAACGGTTTCCAACCTGTATTTGTCGATAGCGACAGCGACGGGGATGTGGATCTGTACGTGGCCAACGACACCGATCCCAATCTGCTCTTGCGCAACTTGGGCAACGGGCGCTTCAAAGATGTCTCCTTGGCCACGGGCGCCAGCCACAGTGCCGATGGCGAAGAACAAGCCGGCATGGGCGTGGCCGCGGGCGACTACGACAACGATGGCGATTGCGACTTTTTCGTCACCCATTTCTCCGAGGATTACTACACCTTGTACCGCAGTGAAGAGGGACGCCTTTTCACCGATGTGAGCCACGCGGCGGGCGTGGGCGAGGTGAGCATGCCCTTCGTGGGTTGGGGCACGGGTTTTTTCGATCGCGACAACGACGGCGATTTGGATCTATTCGCCGCCAATGGCCACGTCTATCCGGTCTTGGACGACTACGATGTGGGCACGCGATACGCCCAGCGCAATTTTCTCTTTGACAACGACGGCCGCGGATCCTTTGTCGAAATCGGTGCCCAAGCTGGCAGCGGCTTGGCCGTGGAAAAGGTGAGCCGGGGGGCGGCCTTTGGCGACTACGACAACGACGGCGACATCGACATCCTCATCCTCAATATCGACGATACGCCCACCCTGTTGCGCAACGACGGCGGCAACCGCAATCACTGGCTCCAGGTCTCCCTCATTGGCACCGCGAGCAATCGGGACGGCATTGGGGCCCGCATTGAGGCCGTGGTCGCTGGCCGCGTCCAGATTCGCCAAATTGTCGCGGGGACCAGCTTCCTGTCGCACAGCGACATCCGCGCTCACTTCGGATTGCAACGGGCCACCAAAGTCGAGCGGCTAGTGGTGCGCTGGCCCGGCGGCCGGGTCGAGGAATTTCGCGATCTCGACGCCGACCAGTGGCTGGTGATCACCGAGGGCAAGGGGCTTGTCGTGCGCCGGTCATCGGGCAATGTTGCCGGGTTGTAACTATGTACGCGCCTAAATTTTATAAACTCCTATTGCTCGCTCTCATCGCCTGGGGATGCGAGCCGGAAACAGCGGCGGATCGACCCGCGCTGGTGGCCGAGCTACCGGATGGGACCGAGATGGCCTTTGTCTGGATTGATCCGGGTACTTTTGTCATGGGCTCGCCTCCCACCGAACCAGGACGGGACGACGACGAGGCACCGCAACGCGAGGTGCAAATCACCCAGGGGTTCTATCTAGCGCAGACCGAAATCACCCAGCAACAGTGGACTGCGGTCATGGATACGCAGCCGTGGGCCAGCCTAGATTTCGTCCTCCAAGGACCGGACTATCCGGCCGCCGGCCTGTCGTGGCTCGACGTCGATCAATTTGCCGCGGCCCTCAACGCCAGCGCTGGTGCCGAACTCTACCGCCTGCCCACGGAAGCAGAGTGGGAGTACGCCTGTCGGGCTGGCACCACCACCCGCTGGTCTTTTGGGGACGACGAGGTGCTGCTGGACGACTTTGCTTGGCACACTGGCAATACTTGGGACGTCGGCCTGCGACACAGCCAGTTAGTGGCGACGAAAAAACCCAATCTTTGGGGCTTGTACGATATGCACGGCAATCTGTGGGAGTGGGTGCATGACTGGTACAGTCCCGAGTACTACGGCAGCGCTCCCAAAGTGGATCCTCCCGGCCCTACAACCGGGATACAGCGCGTTCTCCGGGGCGGTTATTTCCACAACAACGGAGCCCGCCGCCTGCGCTCGGCTAACCGCCTCAGCCAAGTGCCGCACGGGCGCTATGCCTCGGTGGGAGCGCGGCTGTTGAGGGAGGGGCCGCCATGACCGATCGCCAACGAGTCTGGCTCCTCCGCCTCACTGGGCTGGGACTGGGGTTGGTCCTCGTCGTGGTTGCGGAACTGCTGTTGCACTTGGTCCCGGCCTTGGCTCCCGAGCCTTTTCTCGTCAACCTGGTCGAGCGCGACGAGCGGCTGCTGCGCAGCATCAACCCCCTCTATGCCAAGCGCTTTTTCTTTCAGCGCTATCAAGGCAAGCTCATCGGCAGCGGCCGCATGGGAGCCCAGCCCTTTTTCGAGCCGGCCCCCCGCCAGCGCTTTCGCGTGGTCTTTGCCGGTGCCTCCACAGTCCAGGGCTATCCCTATGTCCAATCCCTCGCGGCTCCGTCCTTTTTGACGGCCATGCTGCAGGACATCTGGCCCGATAAAGAGGTCCAGATGTTCAACTTGGGCATTACGTCGATCGCCAGTTTTGCCGTTGCCAGAGTGGTCGAAGACGCCTTGCAACTGGAGCCGGACCTAGTGGTGGTGTACACCGGCCACAATGAATTCAATGGGATCTACGGAGTTGACGAACACCATTCGCCCCTGCACAACCGGCTGCACTACTTCCTCATGCAGAGACGGCTCACCGCCTTGGTGCGGACGGGATTGGACCTTTTTCGCGGCAGCGAGGTCTCCTCCACAGCCTTGGCGCGGATTATGGCCGAGCGCGGCCAAGTCGCGCTGGACAGCCCGCGGCGTCGGGCTGCCCCCGAGCACCTGCGCGCCAACCTGCTAAGTGTGGCCGCCGCCTGTAGCAAAGCCGAGGTTCCGCTAATCTTGTGTACCTTGGCGGCTAATGAGGCTGGCTTTGCGCCTGGGGCTGGGGCCGCGCCCCCTTTAGAAGAGAATCTGGCCCGGCAGTGGCAGCAACAGGTGGCCAAGGCCGCCGAGGTTCTGGTGCTGGAGACTCCGCCCATAGAGGCTGTCCACGGGGCGTTGGAGAATTTGACTGCGGCGGCTCAGGTATGGGAAAAACACGCCTATCTATGGTATCTCAGGGGCCGGGCTTTGGTCCACTTGCAACGACCTGCGGAGGCGCGCCAAGTTTTTGCCAAGGCCCGGCAACTCGACACCATGCCTTGGCGGGCCCCGCGCTCTTTCAACGCAGTGATCGACAGTGTGGCGCGCCAGAGCGAGGTTGGGTTGGCCGATGTGCAAGCGGCCTTTGACCGGGCTGCTCCTCCCGAGGGCGTGGGCTGGGAGTTGATGGCCGATCACCTGCATCCTTCGGTGGCGGGACAGGCCCTATTGGCCCGCACGGTCGTCGAAGCTGTGCCGCAAGTCGTGGACGAACCCGTCGAGTTGGAGCGCCTGCGCAGCGATGTTCAGTACCGAGACCTGCTGGGCGATCTGCCCGTCGGCCGCCTGCGGGTCTTCCAAGCCATGGCCGAATTGTTCAGTCGGCCGCCCATGGACCGGTACAACGCCCACAATGCCACGCGCTACCAACGGTTGGCCAAGCAGCTATGGGAAGGACTCTCCGCGGCTGAGCAGCGCGGCGCTGAACAGTGGATGCGCCACCGGGAACAGGGGTTGCTGGCCCTGCAAGTGGCCGAGCAGCTCTTTGCCGTGCGCGATTTTCCAACGGCTCGCTCGTACTACAGAGCAGCTCGCTGGGAAGCACCCTTTACCCTGCGGGGCGATCTGTGGGCCGCGGTGCAGTGGGGGCGGACTTTTGCCCTGAGCGGCGAAGCCATCTCCGGCGACCGGGCTGCGGTCCTGCGACGCGCCCTGCAGCGCTTTCCCTTCATCGTTGGATCTGCCCCGGCCGATCCGGGATTCGCTGCGCTGATCAAGGGCCAACTCCACTTTCTGTTGGGGCAGTACCAGCAGGCCCTGCCGCCTCTTTTACAGGCCCTCGAAGCGCCCCAGATCCGGCGCGAATACATCTTTGCGCTCTTCCCGGCTCTGGCGCAGACCTTGATCTACAACGACCGCTTGGAGGACGCTCGCCGCCTTGCGCGTCAGTTCGCCGCCGAAGGGCCACATACTCAGTATTTTATTCCCCTAGTGGAAACGCTGGCGCAACCAGAGTTAGAGGACAGTGCCAAAAGAGGGGCCTTGTGAAACGCGTATTAGCTCTGTTGCTCAGTGTCGGTCTAAACGCCTGCGATAAGGGATCAGGGCCGCCGGACTCCGAGGACCCGCCGGGCATGGTGAAAATCCCAGCCGGTCCCTTCATCATGGGCTCTGACTCCGGTGCCAATGACGAGCGTCCCGCGCATTCCGTGCACCTCAATGGCTTCTGGATTGACCGCCACGAAGTGAGTACGGCCGAGTGGAATGCCTATGCCCAAGCCATGAATCTGCCCATTCGATCGGCCCCGGACGACCATCCGATCATCTCGGTGGGCTGGCCCGATGCCCTATCCTATTGCCAGTGGGTCGGCAAGCGCCTACCCACGGAGGCGGAGTGGGAAAAAGCCGCCCGGGGGACCGATGGGCGCACCTATCCCTGGGGTGAAGGCATTGATCGCACTAGGGCCAACTACGGAACGGATTTTTGCTGTGACGTCGACGCCAGCGATGGGTACTCCTTTACTTCGCCGGTGGGGCATTACCCACAAGGGGAATCGCCCTATGGGGTGCGCGATATGGCCGGCAATGTCTGGGAGTGGGTGGCGGACTGGTATCACAGCGAGTATTATACCGGCGAACACGAGCGCAATCCCCTTGGACCGGCGGATGGAACGCTGAAAGTGGTGCGCGGGGGCTCGTGGTCCAATGATCCCAATCTGCTACGCACCTCGTACCGCCGGGCCTGCAGCCCGTTCAGCGCCGATGGCAATGTCGGCTTTCGCTGCGCGGTGGACGAATGATCCCCACAATTCTGAAAGAACGGATCCTGCTCGCCGTTGTTGGCCTCGCCGCAGTGTGCTCCGCCGTCCAGACCGAGGGGCTCACCTATGAGCAGACCGCGTGGCGCAGCGCGCTCTACTACCGCACCACCTTTGAGGCACCCGAAGCCGGCGAGGGCTTGCTACATATAGCCGCAGCCGACAGCTTTGCCGCGTACTTCAACGGCGAACTAGTCGGCAGCGACTCCAGCGCTGTGCAGCCGCGAGTTTTTGCGGTGCCAGTGGTGCGCGGCGACAATCACATCGCCGCGCTAGTGGTCAATCGCGGTCGCGGTCGCGGCAATGGTTTGGCCGTGACCCTAGCCGTAGAATTCGCTGCCGGAGATACCGCAACAGTCCAAACGACGACCGATCGCACCCGACAGCCTTGGTACTGGAGTGACCAGTTCCAGGATGACGATGGGTGGACGACTGCCGAGGTGGCGCGGGACGAGGCTTGGCATCTGGTGCAAGGAGGTGCCTTGGAGTCGGCTTTGTCCATCGGCCAGCCCATCGCCGGCTTTTTAGGTGGGACGGATATCGGCTCTCTAGCCGGCGGCATTGTCCTCAAACAAGTGAGCGGCCAAAATCTGGCTAAGGACCAGATCTCCAATCGCCCGGAGGTGCTCGATGGCGATTTGAATACCTCGTGGAATCCGCCGATCAACGCCCTGAATTTCAATGCCGATATCGACTTGGGAACGCGGCGCAAAATCCACGCCGTGCGGGTCCTGACCCGGGGCCGCAACCAAGAGCAGTACTTCGACCGCTCCCTGCGCGGGTACTCCATTCAGGTCAGCGACGACCAAATTCGCTGGACCGAAGTGGCCATCCTGCGCGACATCGTCGATTTCATTCGCAGCGAGGTGCGCTTTCCTCCGCTGTGGACGCGCCACTTGCGCTTGGTCATCGTCGATATCAACGCCATCACCCAGCCCAACGTGGCCGAAATAGAGGTGTACGGCAGCCTGCACGCAGAGCGGGGAACGTTCATCTCGGCACCGCTCGACCTCGGCGCTCCGGACGTGGTCAAGAACGTGGGGCGGGTGCGCTGGCAAGCCACGGTTCCCGATGGCACGGAACTCACCGTGCAGTTCCGCAGTGCTGACCAAGACACCGCGCTAGCCGATCCGACAGGGGGGTGGAGCCCGCCCCTAACTATCGGGGACATCTGGTTTCCAGCCGAGGAACCGAGTGCGCTGGTGCAATACCGGGTCAACATGGCGACCCACTCCCCCGAGAAAACTCCTGTTTTCGAGCACTTAGAGATCGATTTTGATCTCGACCAAGTGCCCGTCTCCAAAGCGTGGGGCCGCATTGTCCCCAACCGCGTCCCCATGGGCCGCGATACCTCCTTTACCTACACGCTCGATGTGGAATTCGCCGACACCGACGCGGGCCTAGCCCAGATCCGCATCGACGTGCCCGCGCCAGCCGTACTCGAAGGAATCACCGGATTGGAAGGTAGTGCGCTCGAGGCTTGGGACTCGACGCGCGACCAGCTAACCATCTCTTTGGCCGAGCCGCTGCGGCAGGACGCCCAGTTGCAAATTCGCTTTAGGACGCGCACGCACGCGACGATCCATGCGTTTCGCGCCCGCCTCTTTGCTCCCAATTCTGACAACCCGCTCAATGCGGCCGAAAATGCGACCATTGATCCGCAGAGCAATGCACCTTATTCGTGGGTGCTGTCGGCCGCGACCTCGGAGGAGCGGGCGCTTTCCCAAGTGCGCGTCCACCCGCCGGTCTTCAGCCCCAACGCCGATGGGATCAACGATTTCGCCACTATCGAATTCGCTCTTTCTAAGGTCGAGGCTCCGCGACAGGTGGGTATCCGCATCTTCGATCTGAGCGGACGCTTGGTGCGCGACCTCAGTCCGCCGCCGCTGGCGGCCGGGGCCTACGTGCAACTGCCAACCGACAGCCAACCCCCGGGTTTGTGGGATGGGCGCAATGCCACGGGTTCGCGAGTGGCTCCGGGCCTGTACCTCTACCGGGTGGAAGTTGAGGTGGACACGGGCGCAGAACGCGCCGCCGGGGTCGTAGGAGTAGCCTACTAGGTGTCGAGGAACAAACCATGCTGCCCACAG
>JAPOYQ010000207.1 GCA_026706505.1 Gemmatimonadota bacterium | reverse complement strand
CCCATCGGCGGCGTCTTGCCTATTACAGGGAAGCTCGCTGCGTTGGGCTTGCGGATGAGCCAAGGCATTGAGTTGGCTCTCGAAGAGATTAACAACTCACAACTCAGCGATGTGAGAATTGAATTCATCATTGAAGACGATCAGGCCACCGTTGAGGGTGCCGTTGAAGCCTTCAATAAACTGATCCATCAAGACGGCGTATCCGCTATCCTCGGGCCCGCTAGTTCAAGTGCAGGCGAAGAGGCATTTCCAATCGCACAACAGAATGGAGTTGTGGCACTTAGCCCGACTTCTGGTGCTTCTGGCCTGAGTGCAATTGGCGATTTTATTTTTCGCGCTAGTCTCACCGCAGATGTGATTATCCCAAATAGCGTCAAGGTAACTCATGCAAAACTCGGCTATCAACGAGTGGCTACCATAGTTGACAGCGTCGAGCTCGTCGCCCGGAGTAGCGACAAGGTGTGGAGGGAAGCCCTCACAGAGAGCGGTGTTGAAATTATGACTAGAGAAATTTTCCAAAGTGGTGATAGCGACTTTTCTCTCCTGTTGACTCGGATAATGGCGTTAAATCCTGACGCCATCTTTATCTCCGCTTTACCAACAGACATGCCTAACATTCTGATTCAAGCTCGCGAGCTCGGCATTCCCTACTCGATTCCCTTTATTGTTGCCCAAGTGGGTATAGACGAAGTGCGAACCGCAGGCGCTGCGGCCGAGGGTCTGATAACTTCTGCTAGCTGGATCAGCACGGCTGATACACCGGGAAATCAAGCCTTCGTTCAGAATTACAGTGCAAAATACGGTGTCGAACCGAGCATCTATGCGGCGCAGTCGTATTCCTCCGTATATATTCTGGCAGAGGCGATTGCCAACGCCCAATCTACCGATTCAACCGCAATTCGCGACGCCATGGCAAGCCTCTCAGACTTTGACACCGTTTTGGGTAAGTTCTCTTTTAACGACATTGGGGATACGGTTTATGACCCAGTCATGCTGATTGTCGAAAACGGCGAGTTTCAGGCCTTCGAGTAATCCGCAGAAATGGAAACGACCTCCTACCGCTGTAGGTTGGAGACGCTGAATAAGGGGTGAACGCAATAATGCCAATGGACGAACAGACTGCCCGCCGCTTGCACCAAGACTCCTTGGTCATCGATTCGCACAACGATAGTATCGTCGCCCTGATCCGTCGGGGTATGTCCATCGACGGCGCACAGCGCGCTGACTTTCACCAGCGCGATGGGGCTGTCGCTTATTTGCGCCAGTACCAGCCGCCGGGCGATGGCGTTCAGCTCGACTTGCCCAAGGCACGCGAGGGCGGGCTAGACGCGGCGTTTTTCGCCGTTGATTGCACCCGCCCGTGGGGCAACCACTTGCTCTACTGCATGGATGCCTTGGGCCATTTTTTGCAAGAAGTGGAAGAGCACAGCGAGGGCATTGCCGTGGCGCGCTGCGCGGCTGACATTGAGCGCGTCTGTGCCGAGGGTCGCCTAGCGGCCGTACTGGCAGTAGAAAACAGCGATGCACTGGAGAAAAGCCCTCACATCCTACCGCTGCTCTACCAGTTGGGCGTCCGCGCCATGACCCTCACCCACAGCACCCGCTCTTGGGCCGGAGATGGCTGCGAGGTCGCAGGAGGAGGTGGCTTGACCGGCTTTGGCCGCCAGCTACTGGAGCAGATGAACGAATTGGGCGTGGTCGTCGATGTGTCCCATCTCAACGAGCCGGGTTTTTGGGACGTGGTCCAAGCGGCCCAGGCTCCCTTTATGGCCACCCATAGCTGCTGCCGCGCCCTCTGCGATCACCCGCGCAACCTCCGCGACGATCAACTGCGCGCGCTCGCCGAGAAGGGCGGGGTCGTGGCCATCACGTTTGTCCCGGACTTTATCGACGCGCACAACCCCACCTTCGACGGCTTGCTCGATCACATTGAACACGCGGTCGCTGTCGCTGGCATCGACCACGTCGGCTTGGGGTCGGATTTTGACGGCGGCGGCCTGCTGTTGGAAGACGCGACCTGCCTCCCAGACATTGCGGTGGGATTGGCCAAACGCGGCTATGCGGAAGCCGATGTCCGCAAGATCCTCGGCGCGAACCAACTGCGGTTCTTGCAACAGGTCATCGGCTGAGGCCGTAGAGCGCTCCGAACTTTTCCCACAAGTAGTCGATGAAGTAATCGGCACTCAGCTTCTCGCCTGTCACCTCCTCGACCAATTCACTGGCCGTCGCCCGCGCGCCGCGGGCGTGGATTTTTTCGTTGAGCCAAGTCTTGAGCGGCCCGAGTTCGCCCTGCGCGATCTGTGCTTCGAGATCGGGCAAGTCTTGGTGGGCTTGGTGAAAAAATTGGGCTGCGTACAGATTGCCCAGTGTGTAGGTTGGGAAATAGCCCAGTAGGCCGCAGGACCAGTGCGTGTCTTGGAGCACGCCGAGGGCGTCGTTGGGCGGACGGATGCCCAAGTATTGCTCCATCCGCTCGTTCCACACCTCGGGCAACTCCGCCACGGCAACCCGCCCTTCGATTAGATCGCACTCCAGTTCAAAGCGCAGCAGGATGTGGAGGTTGTACGTCACCTCGTCGGCCTCGACCCGGATCAGCGACGGCTCGACTTGATTGACTGCCGCGTAAAAAGCGTCCAAATCAACCGCACTGAGCTGCTGGGGAAAAAGTGATCGCAGCTTGGGTAGGTAATGAGTCCAGAAGGCTTTGCTGCGGCCGACCATGTTCTCCCACAGCCGCGATTGCGACTCGTGGATGCCCAGTGAGACGCTCGCGCCGGCCGGGGTGCCGATCGCATCGGCGGGCAGGCCCTGTTCGTAGAGTCCGTGCCCGGCCTCGTGGATGGTGCCAAAAAGCGAGCCGGGCAGCCAATCGGCACTGTAGCGCGTCGTCAGCCGCACGTCGTCGCGGGACGTGCCCGCGCAAAATGGATGCACCGCCAAGTCGAGCCGTCCGGCCTGCATGTCAAAGCCTATGTCCGCTAACACCTGTTGTCCCAAAAGCTCCTGTTGCTCGATGGGGTATTCTTGGTCGAGTACGCCCCGCGCCGGGTACTTCCCGGTGTCAGTGATTTGTTCGACTAGCGGTACGAGTTGTTCTTTGAGCTGGGCAAAAACTGGAGCGATTTCCTCGGCCCGCGCATAAGGCTCGTACTCGTCGAGCAGCGCGTTGTACATCGCGCCTTCGTACCCGACCCGCTCGGCCACCTCCTTTTTGAGCACGACTATTTTCTCCAGCCAGGGATGGAAGAGGGCGAAGTCCGATTTTTTGCGCGCCTCGATCCAAGCCTCGTGCCCCAAGGACTCGGTCTGGCTCAGCTCGACGACTAGCTCCTTGGGGAGCTTGAGCGACCGGCTCTGCTGGCGGTCGATTTCGCGGACGTTGACGGCTGCATCGCCTGTTAGATCGGCATCCTTGAGATCAGCTACGAGCGCGACTAGCTCCGGTGCGGTGAGCCGTTCGTGGTACAGACCGGCCAAGGTCCCCATCGCCCTAGCCCGCATGGCTGCACCTCGCGGCGGCATATAGGTCTCTTGGTCCCAGCTCATCAGCCCCTGCGCGTGGTTTATGTCGGCCAGCCCGTGGAGGCGTTCTACAAAGGTTTCATACGTACTGCTCATGGCGTTGCCTTTCCTTGCATTAGGTTAAATTAACGGTTGCTCGCACGTGAATTTTTGCGTGTCTTCTGTCTATCAATCTATGACCCCATCATCCGCGGAGGCTCCCATGAAGATCACCCACGCTGAAGCCATTGCCCTCAACATTCCCTTCTACGCCGATCACGTTACTCGCGCCATGCAGCGCGCCTCGACCCACGACGAGCGCGTGTGGGTCGTGCGCTTGGAGACGGACAACGACCTGGTGGGCTGGGCCGACAACCACGGCCTGCCATCGGTCGATGGCCTCGTCGGGCAAAACCCGGCCAGCTTGATAAACCGCGACGATATTGGCTTTGGGGCGCAAGTCGCCTGCCTCGACCTAGTGGGCCAAGACAATGGCGTGCCCGTACACGAACTGCTCGGAGTCAAGCTCCGCGACCGCTGCCCCATATCTTGGTGGGATATAGATATGCCGCCCCAAGACTGGGTCGCCGAGGCCGAGGAATCGCTAAGGCGTGGGTACACCACCTTTAAGATGAAGGCCCGCCCGTGGCGCGACATCATCGCCCAAACCGATGCGGTCGCTAAGGTCGTCCCGGCCGACTACAAATTCGACGTCGATTTCAATGGCTTCTTGCTCAATCAAGCCAAGGCTGAAATCACCCTGCAAAAGCTCGACAAAAACCCCAATGTCGGCATGTACGAAAGCCCGTTTTACCTGCACTCGGACGTGGATGGCGCGCGGATTCTGCGCGAGCGCGTGCGCAAACCCATTGTCGAGCACTTCCAAGACCAATATCTGCGCAACGACTGCTGCGACGGCTTCGTCATCGGCGGCGGCGCGACCGATACCCGGCGGACGGCAACTCTCGCGGCCGCCCAGAACAAGCCCTTTTGGCTCCAGCTCGTCGGCGCTGGCTTGACCACTACGTATGCGGCGCACCTCGGCTCGGTGCTCTCGCACGCCCAACTGCCCTATATCACCTGCCACGAGTTGTGGGAGGACGACCTGCTGCAAGAGCCTATTGAGGTCCGCGACGGCTATATGCCGGTTCCAGACGTGCCCGGCTTGGGCGTCTCCGTGGATGAAGAGGCGATTGCCAAGTACCGCGTGGATCCCGCAGAGCCGACGCCCACACACCGCTACAAGGCCCAAAAGCGCATTCTCCGCGTGTACTGGCCGGGTGACGGCAAAGAGCGGGAGTGGGAATTTACCGCTGAAGCCCACTATCAGCAGGCCTTCTACGCTGGCAACATCCCCGGCTTTGAGCAAGGCGTCGATTTGGAAGTGGTTGAGGACGACAACAGCGCGGCCTTCCAAAAGCGACACGAGGCTCTGTTGGCGCAAGGGCGTTAGTCCTGCTGCCGAGCGATGGCCTCGTAGTCCGTCAGCGCGTAGCCGATGTCCACGTAGTCGAGCAGGTTGAGCAGCGCCCGCAGTGCGACCCCAAACCCATCGACGCCGCTGAAGCCGCCAAACTGTCCGCCGCCCTTTAGATGCGGCTCTAGGTCGAGGAACACGCCGGGGACTCCTTTCTGCTTCAACTCGTGTTCCAGAGCCGGAATGCGGGTGCGGAAGTCGCGCAATATGGCCTCATGCGCGGAGTCGCCGCGGTCGGCGGGCACAAAGTTTTTGAGCCGCTCCTCGTCCACAACGCCCTCCCATTGGAGAGCCGGGTCGATCTTGTAGTCCTTGATGTGCATCCAGCCAATCCTCTCGCGCATCGCATGATATTCGGCTAGGGTCTCGACCGGGGTGAAGTTTTGGCTCGACAGGTTGCCGCCGTCGAAAATCAGGCACAGGTTGGGGTGGTCCACCATCTTGTAGAGCTTTTGCAGGAGCCGTCCGGTCTGGCCGACGAGATTGGCCTCGACCTCTAGGCCGAAAATGGTGCCGCCCCGGCTGCAAACCTCGGCGATTTGCGCCAGCCGCTCGGCCGCTGGCTCCAAGTAATCGGCTGGATTCTCACCCTGAGGATGGTAAAACGAGAACCCGCGAATCAGCCGCGTCTCGAACTCGCCGGCCAAATCCACGGCCCGCTGCACGTCCTGTTGCAAATATTGGTCGAATGGGATATAGGCATTGGAAGAGCCGTCTTCCACATCGAGCAGCTTGACCTTGCCAATCGGCGAGCCGATCGAGGCCACTGCAATCCCGAATTCGTCGTGCAGTTGGAGCAGCCGCGCTATCTCGGGCTGCGTTAGCTGCATCACATTTTTGACGCCCTGTCCCACATCGACAAAGCGCAAGCTGTAGTGCGACATGCCCAACGTCGCGAGCATGGCTAGCTGGGCTTCGGCCTTTTTGTCCTCTGGTCCCTCGTCGGCAAAGCCGCTGATGATCACCTTGGGTGTTTCGCGCATGAGATTCTCCTGAAGATTCTCCTGAGTATAGAAGCTCGGACAAACCTTGACAAAATTCACCTTCACTGCTGTCTTAGGGCTCTTTACAACCCTATAGAAGAAACTAAGCATGAAACCGCTATATCGCCTCAATATCATTCCATCCCTGCCTGATCAACTGACGCCGCTGTGGGAGCTGGGGCACAACCTCTGGTGGACGTGGAGCAAGGAAACCATCCGCACACTCTACCAGATCGACCCGGAAGCGTGGATTGAGAGCCAGCGCAATCCCCTGCGCTTTTGGGCTTTTCTGCGGCCAGAGCAGCTCGACGCTCTAATCGACGACGAGCAACTGCGGGGTCGCATCGAGCGCGTCGTCGAGCAATTCGAGGGCTATTTGTCGCAGCCGACGTGGTTTGGCCAGACGCACGGCGAGAGCCCGTTGCAGGTTGCGTACTTTTCGGCGGAATTTGGCCTGACCGAGAGCTTGCGCATCTATTCCGGTGGCTTGGGCGTGCTCGCTGGCGACCACCTCAAGGCCGCCAGCGATCTAGGCATTCCCCTCGTCGGGGTCGGCTTGCTCTACCGCGAGGGCTATTTCCGCCAAGCTCTCAACGCCGACGGCTGGCAAATAGAGCGCAACCCGGAAAACGACTTCTACCAGATGCCCGTGCAGCCGGTCCACGGCGGTGACGGAGGGCACCTGACCATTGAGGTTCCCTTTGCCCACGGCTCGGTGCAGGCGCGGATCTGGCAGGTGGAGGTGGGTCGGGTGCGGCTCTATTTGCTCGATACCAACCTCGACGAAAATGCCCCTGCGGACCGCGATATTACTGCCCGCCTCTACGGGGGCGACGCGGCCATGCGCATCCGGCAGGAGATTCTCCTCGGCATCGGCGGCCTGCGCGCCCTGCAAGCCGTGGGCATCGAACCCACTGTCTGCCACATGAACGAAGGACACTCGGCCTTTTTGGCGCTAGAGCGGATTCGCCGGCTCATGGCCGAGCACGGCTATTCGTTTGCCACGGCCCGCGAGGCCAGCATCGTGGGCAATGTGTTTACTACGCACACCCCGGTTGCGGCGGGCAACGACTGGTTTCCCGCGCACTTGATTGAGGCGCACTTGGGCTATTTCCGCGAGTGGCTCGGCTTGTCGCACGAGGAGTTTATCGGCTTGGGCCGGGTTGATCCCCGCGATCCCCACGCCGACTTCTGCATGACGGTTTTGGCGCTCAGGCTCTCGGGCCGGACCAATGGCGTCAGCCGCCTGCACGGCGCGGTTAGCCGCCGCATGTGGCAGGGCTTGTGGCCCGACTTTTCAGAGCACGAAATCCCCATCGCCCACGTTACCAACGGCGTCCATATCCACACGTGGGTTTCGCTGGAAATGGCCGAGCTGTTGGATCGCCATCTCGGCGATGTCTGGTGCTTGGTATCGACCGATGAGCGGGACTGGGAGCCGGTCTATCACATCCCCGACCGCGAGTTGTGGGACACGCACCAGCAGCGGCGCAAGCGGCTGATTGACGTAACTTGTCATCACCTGCGCCAGCAGATGCAGGGGCAGGGTGCGTCGGCGGCCAAAGTTGAGCAGACCTTAGCGCGGCTCGATCCCGAGGTGCTGACCATTGGCTTTGCCCGCCGTTTTGCCACCTACAAGCGCGGCAACTTGATTTTCCGCAATATCGAGCGGCTCAAGGCCCTGTTTTCCGACTCGCAGCGGCCCGTGCAGATTCTCTTCGCTGGCAAGGCCCACCCCCACGACGACGCTGGCAAGGAGTTGATCCGCCAGATCGTCCACCTCGCGCGGCAAGCGCCCTTTAATGGCCGGATCTTCTTTTTGCAAGACTACGACATGAACCTCGCCCGCTACTTGGTGCAAGGGTGCGATGTCTGGCTCAACAATCCCCGCCGCCCCTTGGAGGCGTCGGGCACGTCGGGCATGAAGGCTGCGGTCAATGGCGTGCTCAACGTCAGCGTATTCGACGGCTGGTGGGACGAAGCCTGCGACAATCACGCTGGTTGGACCATTGGCCGCGGCGAAGAATACGACGACGAACAGTACCAAGACGCAGTTGAGTCCAACTCGCTCTACGACCTGCTAGAGACTGAGGTGATACCGCTGTTCTACCAGCGCGATGCGGACGGATTGCCCGGCGGTTGGATCGCCCGCATGAAGGAGACCATTGCCCAGCTTGTGCCGCAGTACAACACGCATCGCATGGTGCGCGAGTACGTCGAGCGGTTCTACTTGCCCGGGCAAACTCGCTTTGCGGAATTGGCGGCCGACCGCGAGCGGGTCCAGCGGCTGACGCATTGGAAGTCGCACGTGCGCTCCAAGTGGGCGCAGGTTCAGATCGGCGCGGTGGACGCTGAATTTCCTCGGTTGCTCAAGGTGGGGATGCGGGTGCCGTTGCGCGCCGCAGTGACTTTGGGCGAGCTAGCGCCAGAGGATGTCCGCGTCGAGATCTACGCCGGCCGCCTCAACGCCCAGCGCG
Source organism: Gemmatimonadota bacterium (assembly GCA_026706505.1). The sequence goes on along the minus strand of JAPOYQ010000207.1, from coordinate 1,982 downwards.
AGTTCGCGCAGACTGAGGTGTACCCGCTGGAATTGGATGGCTACAACGGCGACGGGACTTATCACTTTGTCGGGACCTTTACGTGCGCGGCGGCTGGATCGCACGGCTACACCCTGCGCGTGGTGCCTTCGCATCCCGACTTGCAAAATCCCTTGGAAATGGGTTTGGTCCACTGGGCGAGAGGGTAAGAGACGCGCCGATCAGGACATTCCGCACTTGCGCTTGGCTGCCCACACAGTGTTGTAGAGCAACAGCGCGATCGTCATCGGCCCGACTCCGTTGGGCACGGGTGTGATCGCACGGGCCTTCGGGCGCACTTGTTTGTAGTCCACGTCGCCGATGAGCCGCCAGCCGCGTTCGCGCGAGGAGTCGTCCACTTGGTTGATGCCCACGTCGATTACCACCGCCCCCTCTTTGACCATATCCGCCGTGATCCCACGGGGAAAGCCAGCCGCCACCACGAGAATGTCCGCTTGGCGCGTAAAGTGCCCGAGGTCTCGGGTGCCGGTGTGGCACAGGGTCACCGTGGCATTGGCCCCGGCCGCTTTGTGCCCCAGCAAGATGGCTACGGGCCGCCCCACGAGCGTGCTCCGGCCGACTACCACCACGTGTTGGCCTTCTACCTGGATCCCGCTGCGGCTGAGAATCTGTACGACCCCGTGCGGCGTACAGGGCCAAAAGCACTCCTCCTGCCGCACGAGTCGGCCCAAATTGACCGGGTGCAAGCCATCGACATCCTTATTCGGATCAATGGCGTTGAGGACTTGCTGCTCGTCTTGGCCCGGCAGCGGTAGCTGTATCAAGATGCCGTGAATTGCGTCGTCGGCATTGAGCTGCTCGACGGTGGCCAGCACGTCCTCGGTCGTAGCGTTGGTCGGCAGATCTATTTGCTCGGAGTGAATGCCGAGGGCTTCGCAAGCTCGGCCCTTGCCGCGCACGTAGGACTGCGAGGCCGGATCGTCTCCCACCAGCACGACCGCCAAGCCCGGCACCAGACCGTGCTCCTGCTTCAGGCGCGCGATATCCACCAGCAGCTCTTCTTGCACTTGGGCCGCAATCGCCCGGCCATCGAGTCGCTCGCCCATTACGCGCCCTTCGGTTGCAGGACGCTTTTCTGCACGACTCGTTGCAAGGCTTCGGGGACCTGTACTGCGCCGTCGGGTTGCTGATAGTTGTCCAAAATGGCGATGAGCAATCGGCCCATTGCGCAACCCGTGTCGTTGACTAGGTGGCAAAACCCTCGCCCAGCCGCGCCCTTGTAGCGGATGTTCAAGCGCCGGGCCTGATAATCCGTGGCGTTGGTGTCGGTCATTACCTCCATGAACTCGCCCGTCCCGGACATCCACACTTCCACGTCCCGCTGCCGATGGCTGGCCAAATAGCCCGCGTCGCCGTGACACTTATCGACGACTCGGTAGGGCAGGGCTAACTCTTGCAGGAGCCATTCGTTGATTTGGCCGAATTCCTCGTACAGGGCTTCGGACTGATCGGGCAGGCACACGGCGTTCATTTCGATTTTGTCGAATTGGTGCATGCGCTTGATGCCCTTGACGTCTTGGCCCCAAGACCCGGCTTCCGAGCGAAAGCAGGCCGTATAGGCGAAGAGCTTGACCGGCAGCTCGGCCGAGTCCAGGGTTTGATCCATGAAGTAGCTGAAATTGGCTGGCTCGGACGACCCGACTAGGAAGAGTTCGGCCCCTTCTTCTACGTTATCGGTCTTGATGGCATAGACTTGGTCGCGCCCCTCGGGAAAGTGCGAGGTGCCGTACAGCGAACGCTCTCGCACTAGGAGCGGCGGCACGAACATCTCGTACCCGCGCGCTAAAAGCTCGTCGATGAGGAGCTGGCTCAGGGCGTATTGCATCCGCGCGACATCGCCACGCAAATAGGCAAAGCGCGAGCCGGAGACTTGGCCGCCCTGTAGGGTGTTGATGCCGCCTAATTTGACGCCGAGGTCGGCGTGATGGAGGGGCTTAAAGGAG
>JAPOYQ010000637.1 GCA_026706505.1 Gemmatimonadota bacterium | reverse complement strand
TTCAAAGGGGCACACGGTGTGCTTTTGCGCGCATTCCGCGATGAGAGACCGGGTGAAGGCGTCGTGAGTAAAAATGTCTTCAAGCGCGTCGTTGATGCGGTCGTAGTACCCTCGGGCGAACTCGCATTGCTCGGGATCGCAGGTGCTGTCGCCGTTGGGTTTGAAGCAGATCTTGTCGCGCGCCGTCAGCGTCAGGCTCTTGAGGCGTGCACCCCCGCCGCGCAGGTCGTCGATGGCCTTTTCGGCGATCCTGCGTCCGCTGGTTTTGGCCGTCAGATAGAAGATTTTTTCGGCATGACCCAAGCCGAGAGCCTTGGCGGCCGGGAATAGGGTCGAGATGGTCTTGCCGATGCCGGTGGGTGCTTGGGCAAAAGCCCGACCGCGGCCGTCGATGGTGCGGTAGGTGGCCACAGCCAGGTCTCGCTGGCCGGGTCGGTACTCGGCGAAGGGGAATGCGAGCGCCTCAAGCGAAAGATCGCGCTCGGCGCACCACTGTTGGTAGATGCGCGCCCAATAGAGGTAGCGCTCGATGAGATCGGCGCAAAACGCCGCCAGTTCGTCGGACGCAAAGGTGCGGCGGTCCTCGCGGCGCTCATAGGTATCTAACTGAAGGTAGGTTAGCTGGACGTCGATGGCGTCGAGGCCACTTTGCTCGGCGACTATGAAGGCGTAGAGCTTGGCCTGTGCCCAATGCGTTGGGTTTTCAGGAATCTCGTCGAGGTCGGCCTCAGTGGTCTTGATTTCCTCGACGAGCACGGCGGCGTCTTCGACGAGCAGGCCGTCGATGCGGCCGCTTATTTCGAGGGTAATCTCGTCGGTCTCGACTAGATAGGAGATGGGCACTTCCGCCTGATAGTCGGCGGGGCGGGCGCGCTGGATCTTCTGGTGGCCGCGCGTTCCTTCCATTAGGCGGTCGGGGCGGGAAAATCCACCGAAAACCAGATCGCCAGAGCGCAGCACGAAGCCGACCAGTTCGCGGACCGAGGTTTTGAGCAAGCGCGGGGGCATGGTGTTATAATATAGGGTCGCTATTAGGCACTTGCATTTTCACAGGAGACAATGATGAGTCAATCCGTAATCTTGGGCGTTATCGGTGGGTCGGGGTTGTACCACATAGAAGGAGTCGAAACGGTCGCCGAACACCGGCTAAATACGCCTTTTGGCGCGCCTTCGGACGCCATTGTTGAGGCGCGCATCGGCGATCGCACAGTGCATTTCCTGCCGCGACATGGCCGGGGGCATCGGCTGCTGCCGAGCGAAGTACCCTCACGCGCCAATATCCATGCGCTCAAGCAACTGGGTGTGAACCACGTTTTGGCTATAAGCGCCTGCGGCATCATGCAGGAGGATATCCGGCCCGGGGACATGATCGTGCCCGACCAGATTTTTGACCGCACGCGCGGACAACGCCCATCGACGTTCTTCGGCGATGGGATCGTCGGCCACGTGATGTTTGCCGATCCGTTCTGCGCGGGGTTGCGGGGCGTGGTCATCGCTGCGGCACAGGCGGCAGGTGCCAACGTCCACGAGGGCGGCACGTACCTCTGCATGGAGGGGCCGGCCTTTTCCACCCGCGCTGAGTCGCATTTCTACCGCAATGCCGTAGGCGCGGCCGTGATCAGCATGACCGCTCTGCCCGAGGCCAAGCTGGCGCGCGAAGCGGAAATGTGTTACGCACTGCTGGCGACGGGCACGGATTATGACTGCTGGCACGAGGAAGAGGAAGACGTGACCGTCGAGCAAGTGTTAGCGGTGCTGCGGGCCAACAGCGCCTTGGCCAAGCAGATCGTCTCCGAGGTTGCCACGCGTCTGCCGACCGAATCCGCTTGCCCTTGTTTGCGCGCGGCCGAAAGCGCCATCGTCACCGACCCAGCGGTGATTCCCTTAGAGGCGAAGGAGCGGCTCCGGGTGCTCTACGGAAAGTATTGGGATTGACAGGTTACGCACGGGTGTTAGGTATGAGATGCTTCGACTTCGCTGCGCTCCGCTCAGCATGACAGAAGCGACGAAAGGACAGATAGCATGGCCACGGTAAAAGTAAATTGGACGAGAAAAATCTACGGCGGCGGCCGCGGCTGGCACGTCGGCAGCTTGGTGCGCTGGAAGGGCGCGTATCACGTATGCTTTGTCGATGGCAGCGGCCACGGCAGCGGCGATTCGCAAATCCGCGTCTGCTCATCCACAGATCTGGAGACTTGGATCAGCCAAATCGCGCTAGGCGCGAAGACTATCGACCCGAACTTGCTGCCCATAGGCGACCGGCTGTTGGTGTACGGAGTGCGCCTCAGCCGCGAGGAAGCCGAGGGGCAACCCGAGCCAGAGTACGGCTTCACATCGCAGCAAATAGTTGCCGCGACGGCAGACGGAGAGACTTGGAGCCAGCCCCGGCGCTGCTTTGTGATGAATCACGATTTCTGGCATCCGGTGGAGTACGAGGGCCGCTACTGGGTCGCCTGCGACACGGTCGGCCACACCCCCCACGCCAGCCACAATTCAGTCGATTTGCTCGTTTCCGACGACGGGAAACGCTGGCAGTGGGTCAGCGAGATCATTCACGGCACCACGGACCCTGAATACCGCGACTCGACTGGCCTCGAATTCGGCGTGCAAGCGCCGAGCGAAACGTCCCTTTGCTTTGGGGAAGACCAGCGCTTGTTGGCCGTCACTCGCGCCCGAGGCTACTGCGCCCTGCTTTCAGTCGCTCAGCCGCCGTACGACCAATGGAAACGCACCTTGTCGCAGGAATCGCGCTGCTACGGCTCGGCCATAGCCCAAGTGGGCCGCCACGTACTCGTCACTGGCCGCAGCTTCAGCAACGAAGGGATTCGCGCTACGGCGGACCAATTCAACGAACCCTTCAGCCCGCATGACCAGACCCAACTCCGCACCGGAATTTTCCTGTACGAAGACGGCGACATTCAGTTAAAGGCCGTGCTGCCCAGCGGCGGCGATACGGGCTACGCTGGCATCTTGCCCATGGGCGACGATCACGCGCTCATCGCGTACTACTCGACCTACGAATCGCCCGACGGGGAGTCTTGCGTCTATTTGTCTTCCGTAACCATTGAGGAGTGACCACGGAGGTGGACCTTGGGTAGAACGAACATTGGGCAGAGAGAAACTAACTCTCTGCCCAATGCAATGAAAAAATCAGATGTAAAAGATGCTCAGCGCAACTGATTGTTCAGATGGTTTTTGATCCGACCCCAGGAAGAGTTCTCCACCGCAGTTGCTCCCGATCCCCCGGCATTGGGGCAGTCTTCGCATTCCAGTAAAATCCAGTCGGGAAACCCATCTCCCTGTGTGTCATAGGTGAGCGGGTTTTCAGCGCCGGTGAATCTATCCTTCAGCCACATATCGTGCTGATACAAGCTGCCGTCGCTATCGACGAGCCGCGGCCCAATGTGGGTGACCTGACCAGCCTCATACACGTGCCTGACGCTCTCCCCCTCGCTCAGGCCAACGGCGTCGTAGGTTTTGAGCCGGGCTTCCCAGGTGACCTCTACATCCAGCGTGCCGTGCTGGGCATCCGGCGGGGTAACCGTCCAGGCAAGTTCCCATATGTCCGTGGCGTTGCCAAAAAGATCTACATCCTGATTCCAGCTCAGGTTCTCGTCGCCGAGCACCTCGATCTGGCTGTTGAAGGCCGCTACTCCATCCGGCCCCGGCAAGATGCGCAGATGATAGCGCTGGTGGTTGCTCGCCTCGTCCAGGTTGGCCCCCAAGCCGGGACCACCCGAGTGGTCATTGTCGAGGTTGAACTGGGTGAAATCATCGTGCCACATGCGTTTCAAGTCTGGCTCCTGCCGCCGCAGGGAGTCGTCCTGAATCCGGAAAAAGAAGTAGAGCCGGTTGTCTGGCGAACGAGAATAGGCCAGCCGGAGAGTGGCAGAATAATCGTCTGGCTCAAGGGCGTTGTCATTTCTCTCGTGAAAATCCAAAGCGCTGTCTAGGGCGAGATCGTTGTCGAACCAGCCCCAGTCGCTGTCATCGCCGTCTATGGTCATGGCGTCAGGATCGGGCACTTCTTGCAGGAAAAACTCCAAGCCCGTATGTGCCGAAGCTGGCCCGCTAAAGGCCAGAGCCAACGCGCATACCAAAGATAAAATTGCGAATCTTGTCATGCTTGAACTCCTCTCCTATGGATAGTTTCCCAGTCTGCATATATGGCCGACATGGGCTTGGGCTAGATCGCCCAAGGTGGGTTTACTGTACATGGAACTTTCTTTCCCAAATGAGACCAACGGGACAGATTAAGTATGTAAGTATAATTGAGTTTAGAGAAAGAAGTCAAGAATTTTTCGGAGAAGTACCCTCATTAAGCGCCGATTTATGGCCTCTTAAGGGCAGAACTAACATTGGGCAGAGAGTGTCTCTCTGCCCAATGTCCGACGATCAGCGTCAGAATGAAAAATCAAATAAAAATACTCAGCGCAACTGATTGCTCAGATGATTTTTGATCCGGCCCCAAGAGGAGCTCTCGACCGCGGTAGCTCCTGAACCCCCGGCATTCGGGCAGTCTTCGCATCCTATCAAAAACCAGTCGGGAAACTGATCCCCCTCTGTGCCATATTGGGCCGGGTTTTGAGTTCCAGTAAATCTATCCTGCAGATAAAAATCGTACTGAAACAGGCTGCCGTCGTTATCGGTGAGCCGCGGCCCAAGGTGAGTGACCTGACCATCCTCATATACGTGCCTTACGCTCTCCGCCTCGCTCAGGCCAACGGCGTCATAGGTTTTAAACCGGGCTTCCCAAGTGACCTCTATATCCAGCGTGCCGTGCTGGGCATCCGGCGGAGTAACCGTCCAGGCAAGATCCCATACGTCCGTGGCGTTGCCAAAAAGATCTACATCCTGAGTCCAGCTCAACTTCTCGTCGCCGAGCACCTCGATCTGGCTGTTGAAGGCCGCTACTCCATCCGGCCCCGGCAAGATGCGCAGATGATAGCGCTGGTGGTTGCTCGCCTCGTCCAGGTTGGCCCCCAAGCCGGGACCACCCGAGTGGTCATTGTCGAGGTTGAACTGGGTGAAATCATCGTGCCACATGCGTTTCAAGTCTGGCTCCTGCCGCCGCAGGGAGTCGTCCTGAATCCGAAGAAAGAAGTAGAGCCGGTTGTCTGGCGGACGAGAATAGGCTATCCGCCAAGTGGCAGAATAATCCGCTGGGTCAGCAACTTCGCCTGATGTCACATAAAAATCCAAATTGCTGTCCAAGGCGAGATCGTTGTCGAACCAGCCCCAGTCGCTGTCATCTCCGTCCATGGTCATGGCGTCAGGATCGGGCACTTCTTGCAGGAAAAACTCCAAGCCCGTGTGCCCCAAAGCTGGCCCGCTAAAAGTTAGAGCCAACGCACACGGCAAAAGCAAAAGAATAGATTTTTTCATTTTAGACCTCCTCCTAATAGGGGGTCTCCCGATTGCACAAAGTACAATTCAGGGATTGGAAGGAATGGAAAACTGGACGCTACGCGAGGGATGCGTTACCTCCTTCATTAAATCATCTTAAATAATAATATTTAGGGAAGTCAAGATTTTTTTTAATTTGTAATATCTGCTCGACAAGCCCGAATGGAGATCTGGCTCTATGGCAACTTCTCGTCCAAAGGTAATGCTGGTCTGCGATCATCAAGTTCGCGAGAACTATTTGGCAACCCCGGACCTGGAACGACTCAATGGCTTTGCCGACTGGCACTGGTTCGCTTGCGAGGATGGGGTGCCCTTCTTCAGCCCCAGCCCCAGCCCGGAGTTGAAAACCCGATTGCTCGATCAGGTGGAGGACGCCGACGCGATCATCGTCTGCTGTGGTGCTCCGCGGATCGACGCCGAGGTCATGGACCGGGCAGCCAAGCTGAAGATCGTCGGCGAGGTAGCGGGTGACCGATTCGCCGAACGCATCGATGTGGAAGCCGCCTGGGAGCGGGGTATCCGCACGGTGGACACCACCAATGGCACCTCCTATCCAGTGGCCGAATGGGCCTTGGCCTTGATCCTTATTTCCCTGCGCAATGCCGGTGCTTACTTCCGCCGCATCATCGCCGGCGATACTAACTTTTCCCGCGATGACGATCCCGGCTATTTGTGCGGCGATCTGACCGGCAAGCGAGTCGGGTTGATCGGCTGCGGCCATATCGGCCGGCGGTTGATTCAGTTTCTGCGGCCCTTTGAGGCAGATATCTGGGTGTACGATCCTTATCTGCCCAGAGAAATGGCGGACGCCGTGGGTTTTCTCCAGACCTCGTTGGACAACATCCTCTCCCAGTCCGACGCCATTGTCTGTTTGGCGCCATTGACCCCCCAGACTCAGGGCATGATCGGCCAGCGCGAATTGGATCTGATTCCATCGGAGGCCGTGTTCGTGAATGTTTCGCGCGGTCCGATCGTCGACTCCGATGCTCTGATCGAACGGCTGAAGCGGGGAGACATCATCGCCGGACTGGACGTTTTCGACCCGGAGCCGATTCCGGCCGACAGCGAGATTATTCACCTGCCCAATGTTTTTCTCAGTCCGCACATCGCCGGGGTCACAGCCCCCAGCTACCCCCGTCTATTCACGCTGATGGTGGACGAGTTGGACCGCTTCTTCCACGGCCACGAAACCCGCTTCGACCTGACGCCCCGCTCACTGGCCAATCGCCGGGGCACAGAGTGGGACAGGCTATAGGGAGATATAAACCGAACAAGAGGTTGTGATGGAACTAGTAGAACTAACATCGGCCCAAAAAGCACAGTATGAGCAGGATGGCTATACCATACTCAAAGGCTTGTTCGATCCAGACGAGTGCGATCGGTTCGTCGACCACATGATGGATCTGCATGCGGGACGCGAGAGAATCGACGGTTTCCAGTTTGCGGCTTGGGTCGTGAACATGGCACCCCGCGATGCCGATGACTGGAGTCGGACGAGGAATCAGCACCTGTACGATCCTATGGCCATGGACTGGATGTTGAGCCCTCGGCTGCGCCAGCCGCTGCGCACTTGTTTCGACGATGAGCCCGAGGCAATACAGACTATGTACTTCTACAAAGGGTCGGAACAGCGCCGACACCAAGATGCCTTTCACCTGCCGGGATGTATGTCGGCTTGGATTGCCCTCCAGGATGTCGACGAACGCAATGGCAGCATCCATGTCCAGCTTGGATCTCACAAGGGACCGATACTGGATAAGAAGGATTTCAGAGAGGATGAAGACGGCAAGCCCGGACCCTGGTACGGCTGGAACCACGAAGATGCGTTCGACGCTCTATTCGAGCGCAACGGATTTCCGGAAATTGCGGTCGAAGCGGCCAAAGGGGACGCGGTGCTCTTCCACGGCAGATTGATTCATCGCGGTGGCCCCATTCTGGAACCGGACTCTTTCCGCCACGTTTTAGCGTGCCACTACCTCCCCTACAGTTTTAACCCTTGGCCCTATGAAGTCGCCCCTAGATTGCGGATTTCATTCGATGGGGTCTGTCGGTTTACCCCTACCCACTGACACCATTCCCGCTACTTGTGCTTTGAACCGGCCAGATTAGAAGACAGGACGAGAGATGTATCTGGCGGTGGGCTTCCACTATGGCCGGTTGCCCATAATGGTAATCTCGCCCCCAAAGCCACTGTCAATTATTCTGGCGGCGAATGCCTGGACCAAATCGCTTGGCAGGTTGGGGTTGTCCTCAATCCACAGGTGCTTTCCGACGCTTTGCAGGTTGTCCAAACCGTCGAGGCTGGCCAAAGACCTATTGCCATCTATCTGTAGGACGCTTCCGACGCTTTGCAGGTTGTCCAAGCCTTTGAGAGAGGCCAGAGATTTATTTTCGTGGATCAGGAGATTCTCGACCCGAGTGAGCTTGTCCAAGCCCTTTAGGTCCCTCAGGGCATCGCTGCCCCAGATCATCACAGCCCGACCGACGCTCTGGAGGCTGCGCAGGCCCTCTAGGCTGGTCAGCAGTCTATTGTCGCGAACTATCAATTCGTCTCCAACACTTTGCACGTTGTGCAGACCTTCCAAGCTGATCAGAGAGATATTGCGATAGAGACTCAGGTTGTTCCCGATGCTTCGCAGGTTGTCCAAACCCTCCAGAGTGGTCAGCAGGTCGTTGTGCAGGATATGCAGTTCGCCGCCGACGCTTTGCACGTTGTGCAGCCCTTTCAGGCTGGTCAGCGCAAAATTGTGCTGGATGTGCAGGTCGCCCTCAATGCTTTGCAGGCTGCGCAGCCCCTCCAGAGTAGTTAGACCAAAGTTATAGCCGACAATAGGAAGGCCGAGCTTCAGCGATCCCCCGATGCTTTGCAGGTTGCGCAGCCCCTCTAGGTTGGACAGGGCCTCACCGTCGCTGAAGATACTTCCCTTGGACTCGCGCGCTGCTTGCTCATTGCCTATGCTGAGAGCATGTCTTCGCGTTCTCTCCTCATAGTCCAGAGGTTCATTGCCGAAGACTCCTAAGTCTCCATCGATGCGGTTGACGTTGCGCAGGCCCTCCAGACTGGTCAGAGACGCATTGTCTCTAATTTCCAGCTTGCCCCCAATGCGGGTGAGGCTGTGCAAGCCATCCACATTGGTCAACGCTCGATTGTTGACGATTTCCAGATCCCCATCGACGTGGGTGAGGTTGTGCAAGTCCTCTAGGCTGGTCAGGGCTAGATTGGAATGCAGTCGCAAACCACCGACACTATAGAGGTTGCGCAAGTCCTCCAAGCCGGTCAGGGTCGTTCGCTCAATGACCAACTTGCCACTGATACTGAAGCAACTGTGGCCATCGCCTGCTAGGGCCTCTAGATCCTCTGGGGTGGCAATCGAAAAACCCCCTTCCCAATGTATCTCTACTTCAGAGCAGTCATCGGTTCTAATGGGTGATACCGGGCCTGCATCATTGTCTCCGCAGCTAACAAGCACGGCAATGGCTACCGCAATCGACAAAACCCGGACCATGCACATGTACTCCTGCTTTTAATGCTTGGGTTCCACGGATGTATCCGGTTCGTACAGAGTGAGTACTTGGTTCGCCTCCACGTCCGTGAGCTGTTCGACGATACCGCTAGGCCAGCGCACCTCCACCAGTTCTGCTTTTTTTAATGCACCAAGACCAAAATAGAGACGCAGATCATCCTGACACAGAAAACTCGACCCACTCCTGACTTCGTCGATCTGCAAGCGACCACCTGCCACGACCTTGACCAAGGCCCCAATGCCGTCCCGGTTGCTGGAGGGTCCCCGAAGCTGACCCTTTGAAGAATCAGAGGAGGCAGGGGCGTAATTCCCGACAAGTTTGATAGCCAGCCAGTGATTCTGGTTCCCCCCGTCGTTGCGCAGAAGCGCGGCCGGCTGGTTATTATTGGAAACCACCAGATCCAGATCTCCATCTTCATCGTAGTCTCCGACCGCCGCCCCGCGGCTGACCTGCACCAGCGCCAAGCCCGATCCCGCCGAATTAGTCACATCGGCAAATCTACCCCGACCATCGTTCCTGAAAAGTTGGTTCTGCTGGGCATAGTTCACGCTAGTGTCGAATAGCTCCACATTGTCATCTAAGTGACCGTTGGCCACGAAGAGGTCGCTGTCGCCGTCGTTGTCGTAGTCGAAGAAGACCGTTCCCCAAGCCAGAAATCTCAGGCTCGGCATGCCCAATCCCGATTCGAAGGTGGTATCGGCGAAAAACCCGTTGCCCAAGTTCCGATAGAGATTGTTGGTCTCCCACTGATAGTTGGTCACGAAGAAGTCGAAGAGCCCATCGTTGTCGTAGTCTCCCGAATCGACCCCCATTCCGGCTAGGGCCTCTCCGGCGTCGTTAAAAGCAACCCCGGCTAGGACACCGACTTCGGCGAAGCGGTCCCCATCATTGCGGTAGAGCAGATTGGGCGTGCGATCTCCGGCCGCGTAAAGATCTAAGTCGCCGTCCTGGTCGTAGTCGCTAAAAAAAGCTCCCAGTTCCTTGGCCGCCCGGGGCAGCAAGCCGACTGCCTCGCTAATGTCTGCGAAGGTTTGGTCCCCCTCGTTGCGGAAGAAGACATCCGCCTGTGGGTCGAAGGCCTCGGGGCCGCAGTAGACTTGTAGCCCTTTGGCTTGAATGCAGGGCGGGTTTACCTCCGGCGGGTACTCCACGTAATTGGCCACATAGAGGTCGGGATCGCCGTCCTGGTCGTAATCTGCAAAAGCCGCTCCTGTGCTAAAACCAGGATGACCCACTCCCGAGCGGCTTGTCACATTGGTAAAGCTCCCATCGCCATTGTTGCGGTAGAGGATATTGGGCCCATAGCAAGTGATGTAGAGGTCGAGATCGCCGTCCTGGTCGTAGTCTGCCGCGGCACAGCCCATCCCGTGGCCCGATTCGGCCACCCCGGCAGTAGCGGTAGTCTCCTCAAAGCGCCCGTCGCCCCGATTGCGGTAGAGGGCCCCCGACCCGGCGCTGTTGGCAAAGTATAGGTCGAGCCAGCCATCGGCGTCGTGATCAAAGAAA
>JAPOYQ010000009.1 GCA_026706505.1 Gemmatimonadota bacterium | reverse complement strand
GGGAGCGCGATATAGGGATCATCTTGTTGCTCAAAAGCCTCCTCTACGAGGAGCGCTACACGACGCAGGGCGTAAAGAAGAAGCTCAAAGATGAACCCGAGCTCTTGCGCCAAGTCGGAGAGCAAATGCCTGCTTTGCTAGCTGAACAACAGAGCAGTCCTGACTCAGCTGAGGAGCGCGCTGATCCCGAATCCGCACAGGACCGGGAGGCCGCACTTAGGATGATCGAAGAGACTAAAAAAGAACTGCGCGAGATTTTGCGCCTCCTCTAGCGTTGGCATTTGGCCAAGGCTGTTAAGTCGTCTTGCCTAAATCAATATAATCCTATATTTTATAATCCCAAGTTGGGCGGGCGTCATAGCCCGCTTTTTTATTAAGGGGGAAAGCGCGTATTTCCGCCGTAGATAAATTCGCATTAAAGGCCGATCTAGTAGCTCTTGTCAAACCCATTGTCTGCGAGCACGAGGCCGAACTCGTCGATATCGAACTCAGCGGCGTCCGAGGAAATCAGCTAGTCAAGTTATTGGTTCACAAAAATTGCGGCATAACGCTGGCCACCTGCGAGGCAATCAGTCGCGAAGTGGCCGATCTTTTCGACATAGAAGATCCCATTGCTGGACGGTATCGGCTCGAAGTTACCTCGCCGGGATTAGACCGGCCCCTAGAGACCGATGGGGATTTCACTCGTGCCTGTGGTCGTTTGCTGAAAGTCGTGCTCACGTCCGGTCGGGTTGTCAAAGGCCGGCTAGTCGCTTGGGAAGACGATCAGATTCAGCTCGACAGCCCAGCCGAGTCCGTAGCGCGGACTGATATTGCTAAAGCCAACATCGAACCAGAATTGTAAATAGTGAGTGAAGGTCGAGTAAAAATATGAACAACGCGAATATTGTCGAAGCCTTGGGGCAGATTGCCCGCGAAAAAAACGTCGACCGGGAATTAGTGGTGCAGACCCTCGCCGACGCCCTCATTTCAGCCGCCAAAAGGCACTACGGCAATACCGAAAATTACGAAGTTGACATCGACGCGGCTCAAGGCAAGATGGCCGTGTATGCCCGCAAGACTGTCGTCGAAGAAGTGGTTGAGCCGTCCATGGAGATTCTCCTCGCCGACGCCCGCGACATCGACCCCCATGCCCAACTAGGCTCTGTGCTAGTGCAGCAACTCAATTTCGCCGACTTTGGCCGCAACGCCATACAGACTGCAAAGCAAATTCTCATTCAGCGGGTCCGCGAAGCCGAGCGAGAGCGAATATATGACGAATTTATCGGCCGGGTCGGCCTCGTCGAATCCGGTACCGTACAGCAGATTAGCCACGGAGACATCGTCCTCAATCTCGGCCGGGCCGAGGCGGCCGTTCCATACAAAGAGCAAATCCGCCGCGAACGCTATCGCCAAGGTGATGCCGTGCGAGGCTATATATATGAGGTGCTTAAGTCGAGCCGGGGGCCTCAGGTCTTGCTTTCCCGCACGCGGCCCGAATTCCTCAGGAAGCTCTTTGCCACAGAAGTGCCGGAGATAGCCGAGGGCATCGTCGAGATTCACGGCGTGGCCCGCGAGCCAGGCGAGCGAGCAAAGATCGCGGTTAGCAGCAGCGATGAACGAGTCGATCCGGTGGGGGCCTGTGTCGGAGTGAAGGGATCGCGGGTCCAAGCCATCGTTAGGGAATTGAGCGGTGAGCGCATAGATATCGTTCCTTGGATCGACGAGCCGGACATATTCATAAGCCGGGCACTAAGTCCGGCTACTGTGGTGCGCTGCATCACGGATTCGCGCCGTCGGCACGCCATCGTGATTGTCGAAGAGGAACAGCTATCGCTGGCCATTGGCAAAGGCGGTCAAAATACAAAACTAGCCAGTCAACTCACGGGTTGGGGGCTCGATATCATCACTGATGAACAATACCAAGAGCGCCGGGCCAAGCAGGAGAAGTACCAGCAAGTATTCCGCCGGATAGATGGCATTAGCGAGCTGATTGCCCTGAGTTTGACTACGTCCGGTTTCGACTCCATTGCCTCGGTCGCCGAAGCCGACCCGGAGCTATTACAGACCGTACCGGGCCTAGAAATGGCCGAAACTGCCCACGGAGTAAAGGCGGCAGCGGCAGCGTATCTTGCCGAACACGGCGAGGTGGATATCGAGGCTTTGGTCGCTGCCGAAAGGGAAGAGGTGGCTGAGCAAGAAGGGAAAGAGGTGTTAGTCCCGCCCGTTGCGGGCACGGATGGAGAAGATGAGGCAGACCAGAGGGCCGAGTAGCCGAGGGAATAGTTTTGGAAAAGCGCCGAGTTTATCAAGTAGCTAAAGAACAGAAGCTGTCCAGCGATGCGCTCATATCCATGCTCAAAGGCATGGATATGGAAGTAAAAAGCCACATGAGCGTAGTTACACCCGAGATGTTAGAGGCTATCAACCGCAAGCTGGCTGAAGAGAAGAAGAGTTCGATAGAAGAGGTAAAGCGGCAGAAGGCCAAAGAGGATAGTCGCAAACAGGCCGATGGCTCCCGGCCCCAGCGCCGTCGCGAAAAGGGGCCGGAGGCTCGCAAACAGAGCATTGAGCAGCTAGCCGAGGAGCGTGCCGCGCCACTGCCCGACAAGGCTGAAGGAGGTCGTCGTCGCGGCCGCCGCCGAGGCAAGGGCCAAGAAGGCTTGGAAAGTATCCGCGAGGAATTGGGAGAAAAGCGGGAAGTAACCGCTCAGGCTAATTTGTCTGGAGTGCCTACAAAGCGCCGGCGGGGGAAGCGGCGCAAGGGGGTGCCTGACGCCAAGGAGGTCCAAGAAAGCGTGCGGCGAACCTTGAGTCAACTCAATGAAGGCCGGGTACGCCGCCGCTACGAGCGGGGTCCGCGCGAAGATGGAGACGGAGAAGACGGTCAGATCCGCCAGATCAAGGTCAGCGAGTTTATCACGCTCGGCGAATTTGCCGAACAACTCGGTGTCAAGGTCAGTGAAGTGATCGCCCTGTGTTTGCAGTTGGGTACCATGGCAACCATCAATCAACGCCTCGATATGGACACTATGCAGACACTGGCTGACGAGTTGGGCTTCGAGGTGGCCCCGCTAGAGGCCGAAGAAGTCGAGTTGGATGAGATCGTCGAGGAGGAAGAAATCGGTGATCCCGAGCCACGTCCGCCGGTCATTACGGTCATGGGCCACGTTGATCACGGCAAAACCTCGTTGCTCGACTACTTGCGCGAAAGTAAGGTGGCCGAAGGCGAGTCTGGAGGCATTACCCAGCACATCGGGGCGTACGTAATCAAAATGGACGACGGTCGCGGCGTAACATTCCTCGACACCCCAGGGCATGCGGCCTTTACGGCGATGCGAGCTCGCGGTTCGAGAGTAACTGACATCGTGATCCTAGTGGTCGCGGCCGACGATAGCGTCATGCCGCAAACCATTGAAGCGATTGACCACGCCAAGGCCGCGCAGGTCCCCTTAGTCGTCGCGATTAACAAAATAGACTTGCCTGCGGCCGACCCGGACAAGATCAAGCGGGAGTTGGCCGAAAGAGGGGTCTTAGTTGAAGAGTGGGGAGGACAGATCCCCTGTGCCGAAATCTCCGCTAAGACCGGACAGGGCATAGACCACTTGCTGGAAGTTCTCCTCATCGTGGCCGAATTGCTTGAACTGCAGGCCAATCCCCACAAGAAAGCCCGTGGAACGATCGTCGAAGCCCACCTCGACAAGGGGCGGGGCCCCGTAGCTACGGTTTTGGTGCAAGAGGGAACGTTGCGCGTCGGAGAGCCTTTTATTACCGGAGTACATAGTGGCAGGGTTCGCGCCCTTCTCGACGAGCATGGTCAACGCGCCCAAGAAGCAAAGCCCTCTGTACCTGTCCAAGTGCTCGGATTGCCCGGAGTCCCGCAGGCTGGAGACTTCTTTGCTGTTGCCAATTCCGAGCGCGAAGCCAAGGATCTGAGCCAGCGGCGGCAGCTGATCAAACGCGAGCAGGATCACCGCAAGCTGCGTACGGTCACGCTCAGCGATCTGCACGATCAGATCCAGCAGGGCCACATCCAAGAGCTGCGGGTGGTGGTCAAAGGCGATGTCGATGGATCGGTCGAGGCCATAGCCGAAGAACTGGGCCGCATAACCCACGAAGAAGTGCGGGTTAACGTCATTCACAGCGCGGTAGGGGCCATCTCGGAATCGGACGTATTACTGGCGGCGGCCTCTAGTGCCATTTTGCTTGGTTTCCATGTAAATACTCAACCCTCTGCTCGCGACCTCGCCGCACAGGAGGGCGTAGAAATTCGCAATTACCGGATCATCTACGAAGTCATCGAGGACGTGCGGGCTGCCTTGGCTGGTCTTTTGGCCCCAACGACCGAAGAACAGGTGGTTGGCCGGGCCGAAATCCGCCAAATCTTTACTTCGTCCCGCATGGGGACGATCGGCGGTTGTTTGGTGCAAGACGGCACCATTGCGCGCAGCAATCAGGTGCGGATTTTGCGCGATGGCCAAGTCGTCTTTACCGGGGAGCTTACCTCGTTGCGGCGGTTCAAGGACGATGTGCGAGAGGTCTCTGAGGGCTTTGAGTGCGGCATGGGATTTGCAGGGTTCAACGACATCGCAGCAGGCGACATCGTCGAGTCCCTAGTCGTGGTGGAGACTGAGCGGACGCTATAGAGGCGGTTGATTTGTTTTGATCGTTATGAGCTGTGCGGTGCAAATCTATATCGGTGATAGCCATTCGCTCAAAGACAAGCGGCAAGTCCTCAATAGCCTTAAGGGGCGCATCCGCAACCGCTTTAACGCGGCTGTGGCCGAAGTAGATGACCATGCGCTTTGGCAGCGGGCGGTGCTGGGGGTTGCCGTGGTGAGTTCGGCCGTTGAACACTGCGACGAGATGCTGACTAAAATCGTCAACTTCGTCGAAGGCGATCCCCGGGTGCATATTCTCGACTATCAAATGGAAGTACACTAAACGCAGGTGGCCTCCCCACAACGAATTAGCCGAGTGCGCGGACAGTTGCTGCGCGAGCTGACCGACATCCTAGGGCGGATGAAGGATCCGAGGCTGCAACTAGTCCAAGTAGTGGATGTGGAACTCTCCGCCGACATGAGCTATGCCACGATCTTTGTCAGCACGCTCGGTAACGCAGACGACAAAAAGCAGGTACTCCAAGGAATGCACCGAGGCTTGGGTTTTATACGTCGAGAAATCGCCCGGCGCATGCGCTTGCGCTACGCACCCCAGTTGCGGGTTGCATACGACGATACCACCGAGCGCGCCGCGCGCGTCACAGCCCTGATCAATAGTCTCGGTGGAGTGCAGCATGGCTGATCCGTCCTTGAGCGGGGTTTTGGTCATCGACAAAGCCAAAGGCCCCACTTCCCACGACGTAGTTGTCTCGCTCCGGCGCCTATTGCAGTTGCAGCGCATTGGTCACTGCGGTACGCTTGACCCTTTGGCTAGCGGCGTCTTGGTCGTTTGTTTGGGACGCTATACCCGTCTCAACCGGTGGCTCAGCGG
This sequence comes from Gemmatimonadota bacterium, assembly GCA_026706505.1. Next base: position 5,014 of record JAPOYQ010000009.1, on the reverse strand, counting down.
TGCGGATAAGGAATACGAGGCCGAGATTTATCTGGGAGCTGTAAGTGCTACGGGCGATGCTGAAGGCCCAATTCGCCACCAAGCGGACTGCGAGTCTCCCGATAAGCTCAGCGTGGTCCAAGCCCTGCGCGATTTTACGGGTGTCATAGACCAAGTGCCGCCGGCGCATTCAGCGGTAAAGGTAGCTGGGGTGCGCTCGTACAAGCGGGCGCGTCGCGGGGATGAGGTCGTCCTCAAATCCCGCCGAGTTCACATCCACGCAATGGAGATGATCAGCTACGATTTTCCCAGACTAGGCGTGAGAATCCATTGCTCTGCGGGAACGTACATTCGTTCATTAGCCGCTGATTTGGGGCGTGCCTTGGGGTGCGGGGCCTATTTGGCGGAGTTGCGCCGGCTGCGCGCCGGTGGTCCTGGGCTGGACAAAGCCCTGACGTTGGAGCAAGTAGCAAGCCTCAGTAGAGTGGGACAAATTGAAAAAGCCCTTGTCCATCCGCGGCTAGCGCTGAGTGAGCTAGCCACCGTCGAGCTGAACGAAGGCAAGCTGGTCGATTTCGCCCATGGGAAGGCGATCGAGCATCCGGCTGGTGCAGGGCCGCGCGAGGTCTGCGCGGTTTTTGACGACGCAGAAACCTTGTTTGGCCTCGCGCGGTGGGAGCAGGGGGCGCTGCGGCCCCTATGCGTTTTGCGCCAACCCTAGATGGAGTGGGCTAGCGTTCATTTTTCCGGTCGCGTCACGAGAGGACAAGGACGCGGAAGAACATTGGGGTTTCCCACGGCGAATTTGCTACCCTACGTCGATCAGTCTTTGCCCCAGGGAGTCTTTGCCGCCGAGGTGCAATACCCCGGAAGTGGGGTTTTGCAGGCTGTGGCCAACATCGGCCCCCGGCCCACATTCGCCGAATCAGCCCTAGTCATCGAGTTGCACATACTCGATTTTGCTGGCGATCTCTACGGACAAACGCTCCAGGTCGCCCTTATAAAGAAGTTGCGAAAACAACGCGCATTTGCCTGTCCAGATGAGCTGGTAGGGCAGATCCGCAGAGACATTCACCAAGCACGTGCCCTGTTCGTCTCCAGTGCTGAAGGCGGAAAGCGTGGCGCGAAATACGGAGGTTGAAGGTGTCAATAACAACTGAGCGCAAGAAAGAACTGATCGAGAAATTTGGCCAAGAAGGCGGCCCTGGGGCCACCCCGGTACAGATTGCCATTCTCACCGAGCGCATCGAGAACCTGACCGAACATCTCAAAGACCAGGAAAAGGACTTTGCCACGCGGCGGGGATTACTCGTACTCATAGGCAAAAGGAGGCGATTGCAAAGCTACTACCTAAAGAAAAACCCGCAGGCGTATGCGGCGTTGATCCGCGAGCTTGGATTGCGCCGTTAGCTCGTACTGAGCGAATTTCAAAACCTCAAAGGAAAGAGCGAAAGATATATCTAATGACTAAACTTGAACGCGAAATAGGCGGGCGGAATCTGTCGATTGAAACAGGCAGAATCGCCAAGCAAGCCAATGGGGCCGTATGGATGCAATACGGAGAGACCGTAGTGCTGGTCACGGCCTGCCGAACCAACACCCCGGAGGACCGAGGCTTTTTGCCCTTGATCGTAGATTACCGGGAAAAGGCCTACGCTGGTGGCAAGATACCGGGCAACATCTTCAAGCGCGAAGGGCGTCCCTCCGAGAAGGAGACTCTGAGTGCTCGGTTAATAGATCACCCCATTCGGCCGATGTTTCCCAAGAAGTTCCCTTATGAGATCCAAGTCTATGTTTCGGTGCTTTCGTACGACGGAGAAAACGACGCCGATGTCTTGGGTTTAATTGGGGCCTCAGCGGCCCTGAGCATATCCGACATTCCCTTTGCTGGCCCCATGGGAGCCGTGCGGGTCGGGCGAATCAACGGCGAGTTTGTCGCCAATCCGACCCCTGCCGAGCTAGATGATTCCGATCTGGAAATCATCGTCTGCGGCACGGCCGATTCCATCGTCAGCGTCGAAGGGGGTGCCCACGAGATTGCCGAGCAAGATCTGGTGGATGCATTGGCCTTTGGCCACGAGTGCATCGCCGAGTTGGTCCAGCTACAGGAGCAACTCGTCTCCGAAGTCGGCAAGGAGAAGATTGCCATCGAGGTCGAGCAAGTCGATTCTGCACTGGTCCATGCCGTTGCCGAGTTGGCGCAAGAGCGGATCGCCGAGGCCAATAGAAGCCCGCTCAAAGAAGAGCGGCAAGAGCGCATCGACGCGATTAATGCCGATGTCTTGGAGAGCCTAGCCGAACGCTTTCCAGAGTCTGAAAAGATGATCAAGGACGAGTTGGAGGCGCTGCTCAAGGCCGACATGCGCACTATGATCCTCAAGGAGAAGCGGCGCATCGACGGTCGTGCGCTCGACGCGGTGCGCGACGTCACCTGCGAGACCACCGTACTGCCGCGGACTCACGGCTCGGCGCTGTTTACCCGCGGGCAGACCCAAGCGCTCTGCGTGGCGACGTTGGGCACCAAGCTCGACGAGCGCATGGCCGACGACCTACAGGGCAAGCGGTTTAAGTCCTATTACTTGGATTATAACTTCCCCCCGTATTCGGTCGGCGAAGTGCGCTTTGAACGCGGTCCGGGACGGCGGGACATCGGCCATGGCCATCTGGCCGAACGCGCCCTAGAGCCGGTCATTCCATCGGTCGAATCCTTTCCTTACACGATTCGGTTGGTGTCTGATATTACCGAGTCGAGTAGCTCCAGTTCCATGGCCACGGTGTGTGGCTGCTCCCTCGCCTTGATGGACGCTGGAATTCCCGTCAAAACTGCAGTGTGTGGCACGGGTGTGGGCTTGGTCAAGGAAGGGGACGACTACGAGCTGCTGACCGACATCCGCGACGCCGAAGATTTTCTCGGCGACATGGATCTCAAGGTCGCTGGCACCAAGGACGGGATTACCGCGATCCAGATGGATATTAAAATTCAGGGCTTGCAGCTAGACATTTTCAAGGAAGCCCTAGACCGCGCCAAGGAGGGGCGCGACAAAGTCTTGGCCATTATGGATGAAAGCCTGAACGAGGCGCGGCCCGAGCTTTCGCGCTGGGCACCGCGCATTGAGTTTGTCAAGATTGACCAGGGCAAAATTGGCGCGGTCATCGGCCCGGGCGGCAAGACCATCCGCGAAATCGAAAAGACTGGTGCCACGGTCAATGTCGACGAAGACGGCACGATTACCATTGCTTCAGTCGAGGCTGGTCCAGCCGAAGAGGCGCGGCGCATGATTGAGGGAATCACCGCTGACGCCGAAGTCGGCAAGGAGTACGACGGGGTAGTCAAGCGAGTCATGCCCTTTGGAGCCTTCGTCGAGATTCTGCCTGGGAAAGAGGGCTTGTTGCACATCTCCGAGTTGGCACATCGGCGCGTGGACAAGGTCGAAGACGTCGTTGGGCAAGGGGACACGATCGCCGTCAAGGTCCTTGAAATCGACACCGGCGGCAAGATGCGGCTCAGCCACAAGGCCCTACTAAAGAAGTAGGTGCCGGTCTCGAGCCGCAGGATGAGAAGGCTATCGAGTCTATCTCGATAGTCTTTTCTTATAATATAATGGTATATGGATAAGGAAATGGCGTCGATTCAGGTGGCTGATATCGGCCGCTACGAGGGCCGAGAAGTGGTGTTGCGCGGTTGGTTGTACAACAAGCGCTCGAGCGGCAAGCTGCATTTTCTGCAACTGCGCGATGGTAGCGGCGTGGTGCAATGCGTTGTTTTTAAAGAGGATGTCGAGTCAGAGCTATTCGAGCGGTGCGATCACTTGCCGCAAGAATCTTCGCTCGTAGTCCGCGGCCAAGTGCGGCGGGAAGCGCGCGCACCTATCGGCTATGAGGTGGGGGTCAGCGATCTCGAAATCGTGCAGGAGGCCGGGCCTTATCCCATCACGCCCAAGGAACACGGGGTGTCCTTTCTCCTCGACCACCGCCACTTGTGGCTGCGTTCCATGCGGCCTGGGGCCATTCTCAAGATACGCAGCGAAATCGGCAAGGCCTGCCGCGACTTCATGGAAGAGCGCGACTTTGTCCTTGTGGATGCACCGATTTTTACGCCCGCGGCCTGTGAGGGGACCTCGACCCTATTTGAGACCGCGTATTTCGACGACACGGCTTATTTGACTCAGAGCGGTCAGCTCTATATGGAAGCGGCCGCGATGGCCTTAGGCAAGGTCTATTGTTTTGGCCCGACGTTCCGCGCTGAAAAGTCCAAAACCCGCCGTCACCTGACTGAGTTCTGGATGATCGAGCCGGAGATGGCGTATTGCGATTTGGAGGGTGCCATGGCCTTGGCCGAGGACATGGTCCTATACGTGCTTGACCGCGTGCTCGACCGCCGCCGCGAAGAGCTAAAGCTGCTCGAGCGAGATACTGCCAAGCTGGAACAGGTCAGCCGGCCCTTTCCGCGCCTGACCTATGATGAAGCTGTCGAGCGCTTGACAGCCCTCGGTAGCGACATCGAATGGGGGAGTGATCTGGGTGGGGACGACGAAACCCTCCTTGCCTCTGAGTTCGAGGTGCCGGTTTTCGTCCACCGCTATCCCAGTGCAGTCAAAGCATTCTACATGAAGGAAGATGCCCAAGATCGCCGTTTGGCCCTGTGTATGGACCTGTTGGCACCCGAAGGGTATGGGGAAATCATTGGGGGCGGGCAACGCGAAGACGACCTTGCCGTCTTGCAGCACAAAATCGCCACGCACCAGTTGCCCGAAGAAGCCTTTAGCTGGTATCTCGACTTGCGGCGCTACGGCTCGGTTGAACACGCTGGCTTTGGCATGGGAATCGAGCGGGTGGTCGCTTGGTTGTGCGGCGTCAAGCACGTGCGCGAGACCATTCCATTTCCGCGCATGATGCAGCGTCTCTATCCATAGATGTCTTATAAGGATAATTATGTCAACTGAAATCCCCAAAGGACAATACAACTTCCAAGCCATCGAAACCAAATGGCGATCTCACTGGGAGCAGGAAAAGACCTATCAAACGCTGGGACCGG
>JAPOYQ010000434.1:420-10537 GCA_026706505.1 Gemmatimonadota bacterium | reverse complement strand
GACGTGCAGGCGGCAGCCAGCGATGTGACCCGGCGCGGCATGCTCCGGCACCCTCAATACGACTGCCGCGCGGGAGCTGCATCTGGCCCTCGAAAGCCAACGCCCGATCCGGACCATCCGGGACACCACCGTTCCAGACTCGAGGCGGGAGGGAGGTCGTTCAGCAGGATGTCAGCTACTGCGGCCGTGCACACCGAATCGTCGGTGTACTCGCACGCGGAATGAAAGGACGTGAATTCCTTGGTCTTAATGCGGCTCCATTCGTACCTCGAGCCCACGATGTCTCCTATGATCGCTCCCCACATGGCACGGCGTTTCCTCCTGTCTACGACCTGGGACGTGCTTCCGGCGGAGGAGATCGCGGATACGCACGCTACTGCGTCGGTACGACGAGTCGACCGGCGAGCCGCTCCCGTCGCCGGTGCAGCAGCCGGCGCCACGTGATGACATCCGATGCATCGACATCAGGCCCAGGTCTCGCCCGCTGCGCCTTCCCGCACTGGTCGCGCCTCTCCTTTGCCAAGCCTGACGACGTGGCCAGCGCCAGCGCTCACGTTCTCCGGCAGGGGCTCCTTTCCTGACGCTCGGCCGAGCTGGGCTACGCTCGCCATGCCTCGGAGACGGGCGCTCCCCTCCAGCGCTTCGGCGTCCCCGTCGTAGTAGTCGAACCAGGGGAGCCCATAGGCGGTGTACTGCTCGGCTGTGAACGGACGGCCGGGCGGAACCTCGCCGGTGACGGCCATCCACTGCGCCGTGTTGACGATGGAGACAAAGCACCGGCTGGGATGCCGCTGGTCCCATGTGTCGAGGTCGTAGGGGTCTTCGTAGATTTCCTGCCGCATGCGACCCCCGGGGGCCAGGCCCATGTCCGGGCCCATGGCTTCCATCGCGTGCAATTCGCCGTCAAGCTTCGGGTGCGGAAGGCTGCGGTAACGCTCCGCCTTCATCGGATAGGCGAGGATCTGCAGGCCCCCGTGCGTGCCGGCACCAGTCAACTGCTCTTCGGCCGTATAGCCGTCCCCCAGGGGCATGGCCACGAACTGGCGGACGATTCCCTCTTCGACGCAATATCCGTCGAGCCGTGGCTGTTGGGGGATGACGACGTAGTCCTGTGGATCGGCGTTGAGGTGGTTGCCCCACCGATCCCGGTGACGGCGCAGACCTTCCCGGTGCCGATCTTCACGGCGAACGGGTAGGGTTCGCCGGCGCCAAGACCGGCTTCGAAGCTAATCCAGAGGGCTTCGGCTTGGCGCATCGGCGTGATCACGCCGCCGCGCGTCCGCCAGGCCGCCGGCAGGCGCGCGGCATAGTCGTCGAGGTGGCGAAGCGGGAACGAACCGAGCCCGGGCGGGAGGGGATAGTCCCTGCCGTCGTCCGGGATCCGCAGGGTGCGCTCGAACGCGATGACGCAGCGCGCCCGGTCGTGCACGCCAGGTGCCCGGACATGCAGAGCGTCGTCTTCAAGAGTGATCATGGTGATTTCTCCCTACCAGTCGCCGTCACGCACCTCGCGCACCACCCGGAGGATGGCGTCATCGGGTGCTTCCTTTAGTTGCCGGAGCAGATCCGCGAACAAACGGGGCCGCTTGCGGATGATGTCCTGCAGGTCGCCGGATACCTTTCCCCCAAGGGCGAGCAGCACGTCGGGATCCTCGCCGAGTTCGTTTGCAAGCCGCACCGTCGTCGCTTCCGAGGGCGGCGCCACTTCGCCCCGTTCGATCTTGCTCAGGTAGGCGGGCTCGACGCCGATCCGCTTGGCAACCTGACGCACCGAGAAACGCCGATCCTCCTTGCGGAGGTGCTCACGCAACGATCGAACGGTTGCTCCAAAATGCGTCATGTGTCGTATATAGTATACACCCTGCATGACGTCAAGCCAAGCCGCCTTTCCGGACCTCTGTCGGCGGTGGTGCTCTTCAGATCCTGATGCTAGGCCCACCGCGCAAGCATCCGGTTCCATCTTCCGAATCCCGCGAGCTGGTGCACCGTGTGTCAGCGGGAAGCGAGTCGCTCTCGGCCGTTGGAACGGTTTGGATCACTGCTGTCTGCATGCCACCGCGCATGGTCGGGTAACCTTGGATGCAAGAGCAGAGAGGGCGAGCAGGGAGAGACGATCGATGCGCCGAGACTTGCAGCGATGTGCGTGAACGAGGGGGGATGGAGCGAATAAAGACGGACGGAAGCGTCTTGGGCATCGATGTCGGCTGGTCGAAGGTGAAGCGCACCAGTGCCGTGTGCCGCCTGTCGTGGGATCAGCGCGAGATCGGCTGGGAGATTGGCCGCTTTTGGGCGACGGACGAAGACCGGGAGCGTGTCATCAGGCAAGTCGCAGGAAATGCGCGCAATTTGGCGGTGGCGATCGACGGGCCGTTGCGGAAGGGGTTTGACGAAATCGGACGGTACCGCAGCGCAGAACGGCTGTTGAGCCGGGGCCAGATCCTGAAACGCATCGGCAAACCCGGACAGTCAAGCTCGCCCAACGGCCGGAAGCTCAACCAGCAGGCAAACCTCGCGGCGAAAGTCGTGAAGGGCCGTTGCAGCGTGGAAGACGCGCGCCATGCGTGGCCCATTGATGACAGCGCGATCGCTGAAGCCTTTCCGACCGCCTTTCTTGGCACGCTGATCGACAATCCTGAGCGCCTTCGGAGGCCGAAACAACGATCGGATCGGTATTTCAAATATCTGGCCGAGGAGGGGATTCTCGGCAGGTTGCTCGGGGACTTGCTGCCGGACAGGAATCTGGCGGAGGACCCCAAGACAGTCACCAACCATGACGATCGGGCGGCACTTGTCTGTGCCATGAGCGCACTTTGCGTCGCGCAAGGGTGGTTTACCGCGGTCGGCGACAGTGACGATGGATGGATCATTTTGCCTCCAAGGGATCACATCAAGTGCTGGGCCTGGAAGGCCCTCCACGAGAATGAGGATCGTGGCGATGAGACCGGACAAGTGAGGGCAGTGCCTGGAATACGTGAGCGGATGGAGGATTTGGATCCCTGGGTGCTCGATCAGGCTACCGGCCGCTGGATTCATCTTGCGACCGGAAGACCGGAGAACGAACGCGAGAAAGCTGTGCACGAAGCCTGGCAGAAGTGGCACAAGACCGGCGATGCGTCCGATCTGGATAAAGTATTTGAGATTCTGTCACGTTCGGAGTGATCGCAACCCCGCTCCCGGGAGGGAGTCGTCGGGGATCCCGCGCCGCGCTGTCGTTCGCGCCGAGACCCGGGTTCTCCTCTGGTGACATCCCGTAACGGTTGTAGAGCCAAGCTGGTGCGATGCTGCGTCGCAGGACCATTGTTCGGCTGTTTGCCGTCGGCGTCATGCCAGAGCTCGTTGGCCATAGTGGCGCGGATACCCGCGCGCGTCCGCCTTCAATCCTGCCCGGAAAGCATCCGTTGCAAGCGCGGGTGGAGGGTGCTGACCAGCAGGTCCAGCTTCTCGCGCATCCACTGAACAGACTCGAGAAATGCGGTGGAGTCGGGAGCTGCGCCTAAGGGAAGTGCGTCGGCGCCGTGAAACCCGATCCGCGGTCGCTCAGCCTGGTTGACCCAGAAACCCAAGTCGTCACCCATCTCCAGACGCAGTGCGTCTAGGTCGCTCTCAACCTGCGCAAAGACACGCACAGCTTGCGGAATATCCTTCCGGCAGCTCAGATAGCAGCCCATGTTGGGAGGGCTGCGAGTGAGATATCCCGCGAACGACAGACCCCAGTCGCCAAAGCCGGAGTTCCTAACCTTGACGTACAACGTCGATTCCTTGGTGACCTCGGGAACGTCGAGAGTCACGTCCGAGAAGGAAAAGTCGTCCAGCACCGCGGTCCAGAAGCGCAGGTTTTCCTTCTGGTATTCGGAGAGAGCTTCATCGGAGTCGTCCGGAGGGCGGTCCCGGGTCGCGCCGACCTCGTAGACCACGCGGTGCATGAGCTCGGTGCGCGCGAGAGTGCGCGGCTGTACGATGACCTGATCGTGCGTGTCGCGGTACAGCGCCACCTCGATCAGGGCGAGGTTGAAGTGCAGGCCACTGTGCCGCTGAATGAAGTCGACAATGCTCTCGACGCCCTCACGAATACCATCGCCAATGATCAGCAGCAGGAACTCGCCGCGGCGGAGGTGCCGGGTGACGTTGTCGACGAAGGCGGCCTCGTCCACCTCCGGGTCGGCGGCCCGCACCTGTTCGTAGAGCACGTTGCCGGTTCGCTTGAGCGTTCTCGACACCTCGCGCTGCAGGTCTTCGTAGTTCCAGGTCGCGATCTCCTTGGCGTAGTCGAGGATCTGACCAATGACCTCCCGCCGCGCCTGCGGGTTGCGCCAGAGTTTGAACTCGGCGAGCGTCAGGCACCCTTGCGGGTTGACGTACAACGCGTCCACGAACCCCGCTTGCGTGGACAGCTCCCTGCAGACGGGGACGGCGCCGATGTAGGCCGCATCGATCGACGCGATTGGTAGCGTCTGCGGGTGCCGGAACAAGAGATCCTGCAGTGTGGCTTCGTCGATGCCTCCCTGGGAAGCAGGGGCACCCAGCGGCATTCGGCGCAACATTTCCTCGGCATCCCCTTCACCACGGGGGAGGCGGATCAGGTCACCGTATGCCTGGTTCATGGTGCGCATGTTAGTCGAGACAACTCCCGTGGAACCGAACCTGGGACAGACACGTGCCGTGCCACGTCAACCGACGCGCCACGACCGGCGGGCCTTCCTCCGGAGCCCAGTCGTGGGAACTTGCTGCGAAGCAGTGCTCGGGCCCGAAGTTCGGAAGACACCCCGGTAAGGCCGACCCTGGGATCAATCTTCGGACGGAGAAGCGCCGCAGGCTCTCATCTCATGTGCCGCCGACTTCAATCAGCAGCCGGCAATGATCGCTTGGCCCCCATTCCTCCACGCCGTTGAGGGCACGAACCGTCACGTCTTCATGGAGTCCGCGGGATGCGAAGGCGTAGTCAAGCTGGCGGTCCGCCTCGGCCGGTGTTTGGCGGTTGGAGCGTCAGGTCGGAACGTCCTGTGTGTTCTCCGGGCTGTCCGGAGGTGTGGATGACGCTGCTCTTCCATTCGGAAGTTGCGGTCCGAGAAACTCAAGGCCGAGCGCCTTGAAGCGATCCCAGACGACGCGTTCACGCTCATACCACGGCGCTTCGGTGGCGCCGTAGCACAGGTTCAGGTCGCCGGCCGCGAGCATCCTGTAACGGGAAGGGTCAAGGTAGTCCATGAAGCTCTGGAGATCGGAGAGGATGCGGTGCGCTGAAAGGTCAGCGTGGCGACCGGGTGTCTTTCCGGTAGTACTGGGGTGCGCCCGCGTCCATCGCGCGTACATCGATACGGCAAGAAACGCATCTTCCGCCTGTCCGCACGGCATCACGTGCGCAACCGCCATCGTTCCCATGCCGCTCAATTCGATTTCCCGCTCGCCGCGCCACCATCCCATCGCGGGAACCTGCCGAAACCACTCGACTTCCACCCTGTCGGACAATTGCATGACCAGGGGCCAGCGGTCGAACGACGTCGGTTCCGAGGCATCATTCTCGTAGCGAAACTTGTCGGCGATCTCTTGGGGCGGATCTCCTGCCTCCTGCAACAACGCAAGGTCGGCTTCGCCCCGTCGGGCCATCTCCGCCAGTTCGAACCACGGGTCCCGCTTCCTGGCGATGTTCCAACTCACGACCCTGATGGTGCTGTCAGTCACGTACTGCCTCCTGAATTTTCGAAAGAGGGAATGCTTACGTTTATCCGGTTCGCAAAGACCTGTGGAGGTTGATGTCAGTTTAGGTCTACCATCAAGGCGAACGCGGTAGTCTTGACTTCGTTTACCGGCGTGTCCACGACTGACAGCCTGCCCGAAGGTTGAAAAGATTGGATGCAGATGTGAGAAATTGCCAAAGTTACGTGATCGATCATGACGCCTGACGATTTGCGAACTCGCTTCAGAAACTTGCAGGTTTGGAGAGCGAATGGGCAGCGGGCTCCGAATAAGGTACTGCTCACTCTTTGGGCTATTGGGCGGTGCCTCAGAGGTGAAAGCCGCATGGCGTCGTATAGAGATGTTGACCAAGCACTGAAGGCACTATTGCGTCAATTTGGCCCCCCCCGCAAGCATGTGCACCCAGAATTTCCGTTCTGGCGACTCCGCAGAGACGGCGTGTGGGATGTCTCCGGCGCAGAACACATCACCGTGACTCCTAGCGGGGATGCCCATGTCCGTTCGCTACGCCAAGAAAACGCCCATGGCGGATTCCCGGCATCCGTGTTCGCCCTACTACAGAACAAAGCGAACCTTGCCATGGAAATTGCCTACTCACTGCTAGAGGCTCATTTTCCTCCGTCGCTCCATCACGATGTTCTGCAGGCGGTAGGCATTGACGCCGATTTTGAACACATTCACCGCCGACGTCGAGATTCTGCATTTTCCAACGTGGTGTTGACCGCGTACGGCCACAAATGTGCGGTGTGTGCGTTTGCCGTGCGGTTGGGGAATCGCCCAGTTGCACTGGAAGCTGCCCACATTAAGTGGCATCGCGCGGGCGGCCCCGATCAAGTTCGAAACGCACTTGCGCTATGTGCACTCCACCACCGTTTGTTTGATGCGGGCGCGTTCACGGTATCCATCGACCGAAAGATCATGGTAGCAGCCTCCGTGACAGGAGGTGGGCGGGACTACGCTCTCGGGCGGTTCCAGGCGAAGCCGCTTTTCTTGCCAACACGGGATGAGGATCTCCCAGACGTGGGATTCCTGAAATGGCATCATCGAGAAGTGTGTGCCGCATGGGGCGGTTCTGATCGTTCGTAGTGGTGATTTGCCTGCTGCGAACCAATGTCCTTGGGCTGATCTCTAGTTAATGCAAGCATGGGGTATTCCGAACATGATGCGAGCAGTGAAGGACTTCGATCCTTCGGAAAAATCTGACCGTCCGTTCGCCGGCATCCTGTTCGAGCATGGGGTTCGTGGGCAATTGCGAACCACGGATGGGATCGAGGTGTCTATGTCGTCGCATGAAGCGAAGATGTACCTCGGTGAACTATCGGAGGCCTTGGATGCCGTGCATCGGGGGCTTTCACCGAATGGTTCGGCCATCGCTTGGCCGGCAGGGCTATCTGGATCGATCGGTTTCGACCTTGAATTGATCACACGGGATCGCCACGGTGGCATTGTGCATTCGCACTTCAGCGTAGAAGGCCACGGACCATTAACGGTTGACGATGTGCTGCGGATGAAAAACTGCAGCCAAGGCAGTCTGAACGAGCTGTTGCTTGCAGCCGAGGCGTTCCTGAAACGTCACGTGGGTAACGAGAACCCGGACGGCATGCAGGCTGATGTCCTCGACGATGAACCTCCTAACGTCGCTATGGAGCGCGTTTCTCTGGACCAAGTGTTGTCCGTGTTATCCACTCCGTGGGAGATGGTTGGGCGGGCACTGGCCCCGGTGTTGGCGGCATCAAGGGAGCTGAACACGACTGCGAAGCTCTCCGATGCGCTGTCCCCAGAATTTGCGCGCATGGCCGCAAGAAGGAGGATAAGTCTGGGCGCCCTGGATCTGGTCACGTTAACGTGCGTAACTGTTGGGTCTTGCACGTCGGCGGCGCGTCGTCTGGAGGAATGTCTTGAAGATTTTTCATCTACACAACGTATGGTCGTTGAGTTGCGTTTGGCCAGTTCTCCGCGCAAGACATTGGAGGAGGTAGGTTTTGAGATTGGAGTGACACGCGAGCGCGTTCGGCAGATTCAGGAGAAGTTGGAACGGAGGATCCGATACGCACTGGGCTCTGACATCCGGTTTGTTGCGGCAGTGCTCAAAGAAGAACAAGGGCCGGTGGTTCCGAAGGGCCATCTCGACCGTCGAATCGATGGAGTGCTTGCCGGCCAGCCTACACTCATTAGCGAGTTGATCCGAAATTCTCTGGTTGCGGAAATGGATTACAAGCTGGTTCGCGGCTACTGCCTAAACGATCAAGCTGCAAATTTGGCCGGGTCGCTTCGCCGATTGGCCGAAGAAATTGCCGACGATGTCGGACTTGTGGATAAGGAAGCCCTAATCGCTGACCTTCCGGGCAACGACTGGCGGGTCTTTTGGCCAGCTTTCCAACATTGTTGCCAATTTCATGATCTGTATGGTTTTCTCAGTGTTCGTAACTCCTTGAGAGCACACGTCAAGGCAGCGATATTGTCTGTTGGGCGCCCGGCGACGAAACAGGAGATTGCCCGCGTCTCGGGCTTAGAAGAGGGCCAGCTTGGGGCAAGCCTATCGAATATTGAGAGTGTCACGCGTGCCGACAAGCACCGGTGGGGGATTAAGGAGTGGATCGATGATGAGTACGAGGGAATTGTTGCTGAGATCGTCCAACGCATCGACGAAGACGGTGGAGCGACTACAGTCGAGAAATTGCTGACCGAACTGCCTGAGAAATTCGGAGTCAGGCCGAATAGCGTTCACATGTTCATGCAAACAGACAAGTTTATCATTCGTAACGGGCTGGTAAGCCTGGCGCATGAATCCGACTTACGGCTCAGAAACTTGGACGACGTTATATCGGGTCGAGACGGTGAAGGAGACCCTTACTGGACGTTCTTAGTCGAAGCACGATTCTTCGACGGATACAGCGTCACGGGCATACCGCCGGAATTTGCCAAGGCGCTCGGATGTGAACCGGACGAACCTACATCAGTGCGGGTTGTCAACCTGCCTGATTGGTGGGACTTGTCGCTGAGTTGGCGGCTCGCATCGACAACAGGGGCCTCCGTTGGGTACTTGGCGAAACCGCTTCAACAGATGGGCGTTCAGCCCGGACAGAAAGTCCGCATCACGATCAAGGGCGAGGGTATCGTAGACTTGACGGTGGATGAAGAAACTGCCGATCGATCGTCTGCACACGAGGCCGATGCAATTGTGCAGCGAATGATCCAACGGCGGCGAGGCCTGTAGCCGTGCTGAGAAATGAGCCGACATTGCGGCCGGGCCTGTTTCGGCTTCCCGATGACCCGGTCGCAGCGGAAGTTTTAATTCCTGGTTTCCGCACGGCTAGGACTGTTCGTGGGGCATTCGGCTGGTTCACCGCCGGATGGATAGAACGCTTAGCCCCAGGACTTGCCGAGTACCTTAATCGGGAACAAACAGGCCCAATCGACTTTACCGTGGCACCGGCGCTCTATCCGGCGGAGCATGCAGCTGTCGAGCGGGGCGTCAGAATAACTGCGCAGAAAGCGGCAGAACTAGTAGTCAATGTCTTTGTGAACGGTCGTGTCGACGCTTCGGCACTTGGTCGACACGCATTGGACTGCCTATCGTGGATGATTGCCAAGCAGATACTTCATATGCGGATTGCAGTACCGTCGGCTGATTCGAACTATCACCCCAAAATTTGGCTCTTTGACGATGGTGAGAGCCAAGTGCTGGCACGGGGCTCCGGCAATGCTACCAGCCGCGGAGTTGCCAGCGGTGTGGAGCACCTTGACGTGGACGTGTCTTGGGTGCTGGGAAGCGAGTCTCGCGTGCGGGAAGGCATTGCAATGCTTGATGACTGGTCGGATGGAGCTAGCCTTGGAATAGAAGAGGTGGTGGATTTGCCGGAGGCCTTGGCGAGAGAAATTGTGCGGATAGCTCCGAGTTCGGCACCACGACCACAGGATTACACGAGATGCATGCCGGGGATTGGAACCACGCAGCCACTAGCGGTTGCGACTCTCTCCAAATTGCAGATTCCGAAAGAATTGCAGTGGACAACGGGCCCTTATGCTCATCAGGGTGAAGCGGTAAGGGCTTGGGAAAAAGGGGACATCAGCGAAAGAGGCGTAATTGCGATGGCGACCGGAGCCGGCAAGACACTGACCGCACTTATCTGTGCGGCCAGGTGCCAGGATCGGCTCGGTGACAAGCCGTTCCTCGTTATCGTATCAGCACCGTCTGTGCCATTGATCATGCAATGGCAGGAGGAAGTCAGAAGATTCGGCGTGGCGCCTGTCGTGCCGAACTTGTCGACGAATACTGACAGAGCACTGACCCAGCTTTTTCGCGCTCTTCAGGGAGGCGGCACGCAGGTCGTGATTGTCACTAACAATCTGCTGTGCACCAAGAATTTTCAGGCAACGGTTGCGGCAACGCCCCATTCCAAACCAAAGCCAGTTTTTGCTG
>JAPOYQ010000434.1:0-410 GCA_026706505.1 Gemmatimonadota bacterium | reverse complement strand
CAGGGGACGGGTGCGGCAGAAAGCGAGGGGAGGGCCAGAGCTGTGGCAACGATGCTCAGTGCTGATGAGGCCCATACGTTGGGGGCGGATTCGTTCGTGGAAAACAAACCGGATTTCGTGGAACGGCGGCTTGCCCTTTCAGCGACGCCTGAGCGACAGTACGATCCGGACGGCACCGAGGAGATTTTCGAGTTTTTCGGTGAGCCGGTCTATGAATTCGGCTTGGATCGTGCGATCAATTTCTGCCTTGTTCCTTACAACTATTACGTTCACGCGTGCACACTCAACGATGATGAACTAGGCGAATTTGAGCGGTTGACCCGTCGTATCGGAATAGCTATGCGTGCCCGGTCAAACGATGAAGATAGTGGACTGCAAAGGCTGCTGATTGCTCGCCGGAGAATTGTTGA
>JAPOYQ010000681.1:2925-10575 GCA_026706505.1 Gemmatimonadota bacterium | reverse complement strand
AATCACAAAAAAATCATAACAACGGCTTCTGGGATCACGAGGTAATCACGTCAGTTCCTTATATTTCAAGGACTGTCTTTTAGGACTCATCGTAGCGCGCGTGGCGCACCTTATTTTCAAACACTACCAAGGATTACAAGGAGTTGTGAAGTCGCTAGTGGTATGTCTGGTTGGCCTGTTGGTTTCCGTTCAAGCGAGCCCGGTATCGCCGCCGATGGTTTCGGGTCAGGTGCGGCTGTCGGATGGGTCACCGGTGGCCGGTGCACAGGTGGTGCTGTTTGACGTAGCCGATCTGGCCAAGGGGCCGGTGGGGCAAGCCACCACCGACGAGGCCGGGCAGTTTGCCCTGCTGTTGGCGGCGGGAGGGGCTTTGGTGCTGCCGCAGGGGTTTGCGCTAGGGCCGAACTATCCGAATCCGTTCAATCCCTCGACGATCATTCCTATCAACTGACGGCCCCAGCGCCGGTGCGGTTGGAGGTGTTCAACATCCTCGGTCAGCACATGGCGACGCTGGTGGATGAGGAGCAAGCGGCTGGGTCGTATCGGGCGCGGTGGGATGGCACGGATGCGGCAGGGCGGGCGGCGGCTTCGGGGGTGTATTTCTACCGCTTGACGGTGGTGGGTGTGCATCAGACGGGGCGGATGGTGTTGGTGGATGGGCAGGTGGGCGTGCCGGCTGGGGGGCGCGTGTTGCGGCGGTGCCGCTGACGGCGGGCTCGACCGGGTCGTATGGGTTGGTGGTTTCGGGGGACGGGCTGGTCGCGTATGTAGATGCGGCCTTTAGCGTGGCGGTGGGACAAGGGCCGGTGGATCTGGTGGTGGAGACGCAGCTAAAGGCGGGGGGGGAAGGTGGGGCCGTTGGAGCCTGCGGTGGAGGCGCAGCCGACGGTGTGGAGGAAGGAGGTGCCGATGTTGGACGGGTTGCTCGGCGATGTGGACAACAACGGCCGGGTGGACATCGACGATGGGCTGCTGATGGCCATGCACCGGGTTGATCCCGCCGTTTCGCTTCCCAACTACGGCCAGATTGGGCTGGGCGATGTAGATTGCAACGGTCAAGTCGAGCTTGAAGACGCGGCGCTGCTTGCCATCTATGCGGTCAATCCGTCCGCTGCGGCGGTTTCGTCGTTGCGGATTGGCCAGCGGGGTGGTTACTCGCTCGACCCAGTTACCGAGATGGTGTGGGGGTCGATCCTCGGCACGGAGCAACAAGACGCCACGGTGGCGCGGCTACTCGACGAGGTGCCGGTGCTCATATCGGACGAGAACCCTGTCGGTCACCACGCCGTCCGTTACTACGACCACCACCTTCTACTATTACGCCTGCGCCGACTCTGCTGACGGGGAAACCGAGACCGACGACACCTGTTCGACGGCTCCGGCGACAGTGACCGTGCAGCCGACGGTGGACGCAACGCCTGAACAGCCGCCCGACCTCGCTATCCCATCCGTTACCGCATCGCCGACCAACCCGGAGCCGGGCGGCTTGATCACGATGCAGATCGCGGTTCACAACCGCGGCGCGGGGGCCGCCAGTTCGGAGATCATCCGAGTGTATCGCCACGCCACCCCAACGGCGAATCCGACGGTCAACGGCGCTCGGATCGCCCAGACGGCGCGGTCTGGTTCTCTCGCCGCTGGCGCGTCGGCCACGCGCTCCCTATCGACCGTGGTTCCGTCCGTCCCGTCTGACGCCACGTACTACTACTACGCCTGCGTGGACGCGGCGGCGGGGGAGCAGACCGGCAACAACTGTTCCTTGGCTCCGGCCGAGGTGCGGGTGCAACCAAGGCAGGAAGCTCTCTTCATATCACCGAATGCTACAGAATCGGGTACACAGGTTGCTGCCCGGATTACCACTAAGAACACAGGTATCGTATCTGCAGAACCAAAAACCATCCACTTCTACCGGCACCAATCCCGAACGTCAAACCCGACAATTGGCGGAACCCGTCTTGCAATCACCGATTCTCTTACACTAGGAACACAGGAGACGAAAACGATCATTGTGCCTGTGCCGTCAGTCACAACTAACACCACCTTCTACTATTACGCCTGTGTAGAATCGGCAGACGGTGACAACTGTTCCAATCCTGCTGAGGTACAGGTGATGTATGTACCTGACGCCATTACCCACGGTCTCTGCCCCCCGCAAGGGATACTACTGACACCTCTAGGAGGAGAAGCTATGCTCATTCAAGACATTGGGCAGTCACTTAGAAATTATTGTACAACCATCACCCTCGGTGGTCTTGAAACCATCGACGGAACAAGAGGGCTTATAGTACCCGCTCACAGTGTTGCTCAAACGAAGCAAAGTGATATAAGTTCTGATCCCACAGATGTGCTTATTGGAAACCGGCGAGATCGGAATCCTCGAACTCTCAGTCACCTGCTTGGTAAAGTTTTTAAAATGCCATCTACACGAGTAGAGGGTGAAAAGAAAATTCTCTCTGTGGACGCCGCATTCGTTAAATACCCAAGTCCGCAAACGCCAGGCTGTTCGTTAAAGTGGCAAAAAGATGGTGAATCGTTTTGTCTCGACGACACCGACAAAAATGATTACATAGACCGAATTACACCGCTCACTATACGGGGAAGGGATGGTGACACATATAGAGTGGTTGGTTCAAAAGAGCCGGTAGGAGGTCTTGAAGTGACGTATTCTGGCGCTTCTTCTGGACCTGGTGAGAAGATTGGCAACGTTGTTGGTGAAAAGATACTAACAATTAAGGAGGAAAGGAATTTGTACTCTTACGATTACTATACCAATATCTCTCTGGGCTCTATTGGCGGCGATAGCGATAGTCCTGTTTACACTACCCCAGACACACATGGAAATGTTCACATTGTTGGTGTGTTAGTAGAATACCTCTTTGTCCATAATTCTAAAAGAACACTATTCTCTTCGTGGAGTGATGTGGTTGATGAGTTTAACTTGAAACCTATTTCGCCTTAGTTTTTCTTCTAAACTTCTCTACCCTATCCCGCCCGTCCGGACAGGTGTTGGCGCGCATAACCTAAGCCAAATCCCCAGTCCACACCTCGCGCCGTGTCCCGTCGTCCTCGCGCAGCAGCAGTTGCCCGGCGGAGCCAAAGCCCAGCACCACACCCGTGTACTCGCCGACTGCGATGTACTGGCCCAAAACACAATATAGCTAGACCTGTAGTAACGATGGTCATACGGTACCGTGTAGTAGGACGGTTGGTCGGCTCGCGCCCTCGCGCCTGCGCCGGCTAGGCGGCTCCCTCGTCCGCCCGTTTAAGCCGTACCGCAGGCAGTCTTTTCAGTCGCTGATTGAGCGGATCCACTTCAATGCCCACCGATTCGAGGGCCGTTACCCCCAGTAGCGGCTCGGCGTCATCCGCGCCGAACGGTCGCCGTGCCGTCGAGCGAAGGGGTGTGTTGCCGCGAAGAAACAGCGTCGTTGGCGCAAGGTAACAGCACAGCGCCTATGGCACCTATCGCGGCCAGAAAGAACGGGCGGCTGCCCGGCATGGTCCACCTTTTGCTTGGAGAGGACGAATGCGTACCTTTACCCAAGGAGAAATTTCTCATGGCCGAACAGCCGTCCCAGCCTGTCCCGCCTGCGGAATCCACGCTCGCCCTCAGCTTCCTGCGCGAGGATATCCAAGATGTGCGCCATGACGTGCGTCAGACCAACGAGCGCATGGACGCTCTGCGCACTGAGATGAGCGGGCGCATTGACGCCTTGCGCACCGAGACGAGCGGGCACATCGGCACCCTACGCACCGAGATGAACGATCGTTTCGATCAGATGAGCGGGCGCATTGACGCCCTGCACACCGAGACGAACGATCGTTTCGATCAGATGAGCGGGCGCATTGACGCCCTGCGCACCGAGACGAACGGGCGTTTCGATCAAATTAACGGGCGTTTCGATCAGATGAACGATCAGACGAACGGGCGTTTCGATCAGATGAACGGGCGCATTGACGAGTTAGGCAAACAACTCGATTCGCGCCACGCGCGGATGATGACCATGCTCATCACCTGCACCGGCATCCTCGTCACTGCCCTAGGGACGGCCGTGGCAGTGCTCAAGTAAGCTCTCCGGTGAGGTGTGTTGCCGCGGAGAAACCGCGCCGTTGGTGCGCTTGATTCTAAATTCTAAGACCGCACCGCGTAGAGCCTGTTTACTGCTGCTAGGGACGCCAGTTTTGAATAGTGATACACCTGCTCGTCGCCTACGCGGGTCGGCGCTTCGAGGACGAAGTCGGCAAAGTGCGGCGCATTGAAGACCACAAAGGCCAGGGATAGGGCATCAACGTGACGGGCATGGCGCTGGCTCAGGTCTGGAAAAGCCACCGGGCCAGTGTCCACTTGGTAGATATCGTTGGCGCGGTTGGTGTTCATGGTTTTTACCGGGTATTCCATGATCGCCTGCAACCCAGTGTCCTCGTTCCGCACTTGGGTCTGCGCGACGATTGGCACTGAGTCGTAAGTCGCCTCACGCACCGCCGCATCGCTGGTCAGTTCCTCCACGTCGCTCCCGACAATCAGATGGTACTGTTGCCCGTCCCAACACTCCTCTGAGCGGCGGATTTCTCGATAGGTGTCGCGTAGGTTGGCGTGACGCCGATAGATGACTGACCACTCCGGGCCAAAGACGGGCAGAAAGTCGTAGTTGTCCTCGTGCAGGAGATTGTCTTTGGCAAAGGTGTGCTCGCTCTTGCACGACCCCACCTGCACGTAATCCTCGCTCTGGCCGGAGGCCTCGTCGATGATGCGCGTCCGCGACTCGACCCAAAACCGCACTTCGTTTTCCGGCTCGTTGCCGATTAAAAACGAGCGCCCGTAGTCTAGTGGTGTCACAATATCGCCTCCTTTGGAGTGGGAATGAGGCCGTTTGGGAGGTGGGGAAAATAGCCCTATATTGAGGCGAATTCAAGCAAGAGAAACGATTCCCATGACCTTAAAAATCACCGACGATGTATTCTTAGATCAGGCTGGTCACCCGCGGCGGATCCGCGGCGTCACTGTCAACAGCGCCTCGCCCCTGCTCGTCTCGCTGGCGGCGCAGGTTGGTTTTGAAGCGGTGTGGATCGAAAGCGAACACGGCCCGGTCGGCTTTGAGCGGGCCGAGACCTTGTGCTTGGCGGCAGAAGCTGGCGGCATTTTTCCGCTCATTCGCCTGCCCGATGGCGAGCGCCACCACGTGCTGCGGGCACTCGAAATCGGGGCGCGGATCATTCTCGTCCCCATGGTGGACGATGCGGCCTACGCGCGCCGCATCGTCGAGGTGGGCAAGTACCCGCCGTTGGGCCGGCGCGGCTTCAACGTGCGCACGCGTGGCATGGGTTTTGGCATGGAAGACTTGCACGACGTTCTAGCCCGTGCCAATGCGCGCACCCACCTTTTTGTCCAGATCGAGACCGTGGAGGCCGTGGCGAATGTCGATGAAATACTCGCTGTGGAGGGCCTCTCTGGGATCTTCATGGGGCCAGGGGACCTAGCGGTCGATATGGGCTGCACCGGCCAGATGGGCGATCCAAAGTTGCGCGAGGCCGTGCTCTCGTGCCTAGGCAAAGCAAGGGCCGCCGGCAAGCTGAGCGGCATCTTCACCTTGCCGGGGCCACTGCTTACGGCCGCGATGGACGCGGGCTGCGACTTGGTAATCTGCGGCGGGGACGTGATGAATCTGGGCACAGCCTGGAGCGAATTGCTGTGCCAGATCCCGGCCGAGCGCAGGTGAGGCGCGGTCAATCGGAACGGACCGGCACGCCCTCCAACAATCCGCTCTGGTGCATGTCGACCCACTCGTCCATAAAGGTCTTGTTCCACTGCGCGGTCAGCGGGTGATCCATCATGTCGCGGTACACCGTCCACATGGTGACGAGTTCGTCGGCCCCGTCGCGGAAGGCGGCATAGGCGGTCTCTACCGAGCGGATGAGGGCGGCCATAATGAAAGGACGCTGCCCCCAGCCGCTGAACACCTGCGCGCATTCGCGGATCAGCTTGGTCGGATCGCCGCCCACTTCCTTGACCGGTTCGCAAAAAGGCAGGATGTGGTTAGCCCCGGCTTGGGCGACGGCCACAGCTTGCGTCAGCGAGAACACCGTGGTGCAGAAGGTCTCGACGCCTTGATCCTTGAGGATGCTAAATGCCTTGAGTCCGTTGACGTTGCAGGGGATTTTGAGGATGATCTGCTCCGACATGT
This sequence comes from Gemmatimonadota bacterium, assembly GCA_026706505.1. Next base: position 4,393 of record JAPOYQ010000681.1, on the reverse strand, counting down.
TGGTAAAAACTTGCCCGACTTCTAACAGCTCTTCAACGCAATGGCCGTCGATTTCCATCACTATGGGCTTGTCGGTGAGCTTGAGATATTGCTCTATCAGGCTGATGACCGAGCCGTATTGTTTGGCGTATTGGTTGAGCACCACCGTGTTGGTGACGATTCCGGCGATCCCAAGGGGCATCCACTCTTTTAGTTCGTCGGGTGAGCCAGCCAGCCAGATGGTTGGGCCGCGGCCTTGGGCGCGGGTGGTGGGAACGGGTCCATTTGCTGCCATAATAGGTCTCCTGTGATTTTACAGTGGGCGTTGACAGATGGGCGAATATAGAAAAAACGCACTGCGAAAGCGAGTAGGTGAACGAGAGGAGAACCCGTGAAATTCGACTACTTTTACGGCGGGCACGTCGCCATGGACGATTTGGGATTTGCCGGCCGGCCAGTGGACGAGCGGATCGAGGCGGACGAGCACCTCGCCTCGGTCTTTGCCGAAGCCCGCGCCATGGCGCAGCTGATGGACGCGGCTGGCTACGACACCCTGTGGTTGGCCGAGCACCACTTCCAGCGCGAGGGCTACGGCGGCATCCCCAATATCCCGATGTTGGCCGTCTATCTAGCTCAGCACACGCAACGGCTCCACTTGGGCAGCATGTTCAACACCGTGCCGACGTGGCACCCGCTGCGGCTGGCCGAGGACTTTGCCCTCGCCGACATCCTGACCGAAGGCCGCTTCCGCTTTGGCATTGGCCGCGGCTATATCGGCCGCGAGTTGGCCACGTTGGGCGCGCCGCTCGAAGGCGACCCGGCCAACCGCGCCCTTTTTGAGGAGCAAGTCGAGATCCTCTTCAGGGCGTGGAACGAGCCGTCGTTTGCCCATTGTGGCCTGCACTACGAGCTGCCGGCTAAGGTCGCGCATCGCCGAGGTACGCTTGAGGAAATCACCTTAGTACCGCGGCCGCGCAACCGGCCAGTCGAGTGCTGGCAGCCCATCTTCAGCGTCAACCCGCGCGGCATTGCGTTTATGATTAAGCACGGGATCAAGGGCGTGGTGCCCGGTGGTGGGAGGGCGATGGAAATCGCCGCGCGCTGGCGCGATGAGTTGGCCCGTGCGGGCCGCGCCGCCGAGATGTCCGTCGCCAACATTGGCGACGCATTGGGCACAGGGCTGGCCTTAGTGTTACAAGTCCATTTGGCCGACACCCAAGAGCAGGCGATCCGCGAGGCTGGGGTTTGGTTCGAGGAACAGCTCAAGGTGCTGGCTCCCTTGGGCCGGATGCCGACGCTGACTGAGACGCAAATCGCGGCTACGTACGACGGGGCGTCGGCGGCGCAGGCAGGCTTGCCGACGGTGCGCGATTTGGTGCGCGAGGGCGCTTGGCTCTGCGGGCCACCCGAACACGTGGCTGCACGGCTCGCCGAAATCCAAGCGCAACTGCCCGGCTTGGAGCGCGTGACTATTGGTGCCGGGGCGCTG
>JAPOYQ010000681.1:0-2915 GCA_026706505.1 Gemmatimonadota bacterium | reverse complement strand
GGGGCGCTGGGCATCCCACCGGAGGCGATCCGGCAAACCATTGAGTGGTTTGGCCGCGACGTGTTGCCACAATTTGAGGAGGCATCGTGAAAACCAATCAGACCAAGGCCGCCCTGCTCGGGGGGGCGACGGTGGAGATCGTCGAAATCAACCGGATCTTCGACCCGGTCGTAGTCGAGCTCACGGCCCAAGCCGGCTTTGGCTGCGTCTGGATCGACATGGAGCATTCCCATCTCGGGCTAGACGGGCTGTCGCAGCTGATTTTGGCGGCGCGGGCCACGGGGGTCGATACAGTGGTCCGCATTCCCAAGGGGCCGTACAACCAAGTGATTAAGCCTCTGGAGTTAGGGGCTGGGGGATTGGTTTGGCCCCATTGCAAGAGCACGGACGAAGCTCGGGCCTTCGTGCAGATGGCCAAGTTCCGGCCGCTGGGCTTGCGCGGCTTGGGCTGTGGCCGGGATTCGGACTACGGTACGCTGGACCCCACCGAGTACATGGGCAGGGCCGATGCCGAGACTATATTGGGCGTGATGATCGAAGACGCCGAGGGCGTGGAAGAGGTGGAAGCGATTGCCGCAATCGAAGGGATCGACTTGCTCTTTGTGGGGCCGAGCGATTTGGCGCACAGCTACGGCGTCGAGCGCGAGGGAGTTCCCCACATAGACCACGAGCGCGTACTGGCGGCCTTTGACCGCGTGGGGGCAGCTTGCGCGGCCAACGGCAAGGCCATGGGTACGGCCGTCGGCCCGGGCGAGTCTATGCGCCGCGTGGTCGCCAAAGGCACGCGCTGGCTCAATTGCTGCCACGATATGTCGGCTCTCACCAGCGGCTTGCGCAGCGCGCGGCAAGCGACCATTGGGGCGAAGCAACGCACGATCACCCAGCAGTTGTTGGAATTGTATCACAGAGGAGAACTGGACCTAGGCGACGTATCCGGCACAGCCAAGCGGCACGACTTTAGCCGCAGCATGGTCAATCATTTGGCAAGCTTTGTCCAGCACAAGACAAAGTGCGTCGAAGCCTTGCCCGAAGTCGCTCCGTTAGTCGAGCGCATGGAGCAAGCTCTCGTGGATGGACGGCGGGGCTTGGCGTTGACCGATGCCTATTACGTCTGCTTGGCAGTGCAAAGTCTGCCCAAAGAGCGTTGGCTAGAAGCGCTGCAAGGGACGTTTGATCGCTGGGAGCACGCTGCTACAGGCTCCTTTAAGGCGTTCTTTGACAAGGTTAAAGAACGTCTGCAGGCCGAGCAGGACTAGCACCGGCCCTAAGTCAGATCGCGACCCCGCCGCAGACGGAAATGCACTGGCCGGTCACGTAATCCGAGAGGTCGGTTGCCAAAAATTCCACTACCTTGGCGCAGTCTTCTGGCTTGCCGAAGCGACCGAGCGGGATGTGGTCGGCTGCGCCCTCTCCTGAGCCCATGCCCTCGGCGATCTTGCGTGAGCTAAGGATGTAGCCAGGTGCAATGCAGTTGACGTTGACGCCATAAGGCCCCAACTCCTTGGCCAAAACCTTGGTGTAGTGAGCGACTCCGGCCTTGGCGATGCTGTACGGCGGCCCCCCTTCAGTCCCCCGCAACCCAGCTAACGAAGAAATGTTGATGATTTTGCCGCTGCGCTGGCGCTGCATAGGCTCTTTTGCCGCCAAGCAGCAGTGAACCGCGCTCATCAGGTTGATTTCCATGATGAAGCGGAAGTACTCTTCTTCCGAGGGTTCGCCTGGTGGGCGCAAGCCGCCGCCGGCGTTGTTGACCAGAATGTCGAGGCGGCCCCATTCGCTCGCGATGCGGTTGACGACCTCAGCGGCGGCGGTCTTTTGCGACACGTCGGCCTCTATGCCGAGGGAGCGGCAGCCGAGGTTGCGGATTTCGTCAACGACCGTGTCCGCGCTCAGATCCTCGTTGTATTGTTTGGCCGAAGCTAGGTTCACGTCGTTGATTACCACATCGGCCCCGAGCTGAGCTAGGCGCAAGGCGTACGACCGCCCTAGGCCGCGGCCGGCTCCAGTCACCAGCGCGACCTTGTCGGTGAGCTTTTTCATTTTGGCCTCCTGTTAGTCGATGCCCAGTGCCGCGTCGATTTCGGCTTGGTACTCATAGACGGCTCCGCTTTCTACCTCGCTGAGCTGCACCGTCCGACCCAGCCGACTCGACTCGAAAATAGCGTACACTGCGGCTACGTCTTTTAGGCCCTCCATTCCATTCACTTCGATTTCTCGCCCGTTGAGAATGGCCTCGGCTAGTTCAAAGTACTCTAGCGCCAACAGTTTCCAGTCGATATCCTGGTCGGCGACTCGCTCGGGGAAAAAGTGTTCGGCCAGTGGCTCTAGAGCGAACGCTTCTGTGTCAGCCACGAGCGCGGCGTGGTCGAGCGTTGTGCCGTCGGCCCGTTGCAAGCACGCCCTAGCGCCGCGCGTGCCAAACCCCTGCATCACGCCCTCGGACCCGAAAATGACCTCGCCGCCGCAAGAGCCGTACCCCCCTAGGCCCACCACCCAGTTGACTGCGAGGCCGTTCTCCATCCGAAACATTGCCATAGAGGTGTCTTCGGCCGTGGCTTCGACTTGCTGCTCCATCTCGGTGAAGCGGGTCTGGTAAAACTCGTAGGGCGAGTTGACGGCCTCGGGCTTGTGGCGCACAGGCGAGGCTAGTTCGACGGCTCCGTAAGCTTCCTTGATATCCCCGAGTTGGTAGCGAATCATGTCGGTGAAATGGACACCTAGATCCAAAAGCAGCCCGCCCCGATCTTTCATGTGCCGCCAAGGGGTGATAAACACTTCGCGATGCGGGGCCAGCGAGTGGAAGATCGCCATGTAGGGGCGGCCAATGGCCCCTTGCTCCAGCAGGTGATGCACCAGCCGCGCCGAGGGATCGCGGCGAAAATTTTCCGCCACCGACAGGATGCGCTGGTTGCGCT
>JAPOYQ010000458.1:3525-10636 GCA_026706505.1 Gemmatimonadota bacterium | reverse complement strand
CGCCTCGTCGAGACCAGCGACGAGGCGTTAAATCAAGACTGTACGACTCAACGCGATACCTTTTCCACCGCCGCGGATGTACCCGACGACTGGGGTGAGTGCGATACCGCTTCGCTCTACCTTCCCGGCCAGGGTTATACCACGGTGTGGATGTGCTTTCAGACAGCCTGTCGCGATAATACCACCGGGGACATCATTCGCTACCCCGGCCAGACGGCTGGCAAGCGGGTGGTCGCCAAACCAACGGTCGGCGAGCCATCGCAGATATTAGTCCGTACCCGCACGGGGAACGATCCCAACCCATTGCTCTACTACCGCAGAGACGTGCAGCGAATCGGCGAAGACGAACGATCCACCTCGCTGATAGATCTAGAAGCCCAGCTAGGCCGCGACGAATACTTGAGCCTAGCGCCCGACTTAGAGGCCTCGCCGCCTCGGGTATGGGACAAGGGAGAGATTGGGGAAGATTTAGAAAACTGGAGTCCTTGGTCGGCACCCTACTTGCGCGGAGACCAAGAGGGTGGGACCCCGATTATCTCGCCTGGACCGCGGCGCTATATTCAATTTTCGATTGACTTTCTCAACGACGATATCGACGCGACCAAGCTCGTCGAGCAATTGTCAATCGAGTATCTGCGACCTCCCATCGCAGACGATCTGATCGCCGAGATCTATCCGCGCGAAGTGGAGGTCTCCGAATCGGTGAATTTCACTTATGCCGTGCGGGCACTGATGAACATCGAGGGAGTCAAGGGATTCGACACCTTTGAAATTCGGACGCCTACGAGGGTTTTGGGGATTGACCGGATCGAGATTGTGGATGGTTCGGATACCATTGCAGAGCAAGTATTAAACGCCGATGTGATCCTCGACCAGCGAGGCGTGCCGATGGTGCGGACTGAGGAAGGCCAAGTGCAGCAGTTGCCCTATTCGACGGTCTCAGCAGTGGGGGACACCTTTGCCATCCAAACCATAACGGATCGCAATTTTATCGTCCGTTTTCCCCAAGTTGAGCCGGTGGAAGGTGGGAGCGAACGACTGCTGAAAATCTACTTCCGCGGGCAGGTACTGCTCTATAGCACGCTGTTCCGCGGCCAAGCCATTCTCTCCTCTCAGCCCGGAAGCATCCAGCGGATCACACCGGGGAACGCCGCATTGTTGGGCGAGGGAGACTTGCCAACGGCTTCGGGCATCACGGTGCTGAGTCCGGGCATTACCGAGGGCAGCCTAGTCGGCTCTTTTGCCTTGGAGCCCAATCCCTTCACGCCCAACGGGGATGAGATCAACGATCAGCTAGAGCTGCGCTATGACATAGTGGCCGTGACGCGCGCAGCCAAGGTGCAGATACAAGTCTTCGATCTGAGCGGGCGCTTGGTGCATACGATTTACGAGGGTGCCGACCTAAGTGGACGCTACGACCGAACCTCTCGACCTGAGCTATCTTGGGACGGGCGCGTCCAAGGAGGTACGGTGGTGCCGCCGGGGCTTTACCTGATTTACATAGAAGTCAAAGGGGATTCAAAGGCCAATCGGCGGGCAGTACCGGTAGCGGTGGCCTACTAAGTCGTCAAAACATTCCTTTGAGCTGTTGACGCCATTGGTCTTTGAGCGCCTCGAGGATCGCTTGCTGGCGCTCTTCGACGTAGTACTTCTTGAAGCGATCTAGGTTTTTTACTCCTGCCAACGTGTCGCCTTGGATGACCTGCAGATGGCCGACCATCCGGTTGGCCTGCACGTGGTCGGGTTGTATTTCGAGGATGGCTTGCGCCTGCGCTAGGGCCTTGGTGCCCTCGTGCTGAGTCGCATAGTGGGTGGCCAAAAGCCAGCGGGGTGCCACCAAATGGGGATGGGCAGCTACCAAGCGTTTGAGCTGGACCTCGGCCGCGGTGGACTCATCGGTGGCCAAGAGCAGGCGGGCTAGACGGAGACCAGCTTCGGCGTGGGTGGAGTCGCGCCGTAGGATCTCTGCGTACTCGCGTCGAGCTAGGGCCGACTGACCCAAGGCTTCTGTTAACTGACCCCACTGATAGCGGAAGCGCAACGAGTCGGGTGCTTGGACGACGAGGTCGCGATAGAGGGCGGCAGCCGCGTCGAGTTGGTCGAGTTGGATATGGGCGTAGGCTAGTCGCTCCTGTACTGCTTTTCGCTCCACTTCCACATCCGCGTCGAGCAGTTTTTCGTATTGGACGATCGCTTCCGCGTAGCGACCGGCGTGCAAGAGGGCATTGCCCAAGGCATAGCGGGCTTCGGGATAGTCTGGATAGCGGACGACAAAATCTTGGTAGGCTGCGATGGCTCGGTCGTAGCGGCCCCGCCGTGCGTATAAGGCCCCGAGGTTGAAACGGGCCTCGCGGATCTCCGGGTCGAGGGCGAGAGCTTGCTCATAGGCGGCGATAGCGTTGGCCGGCAGGCCCTTTTGCTGATAGACGAAGCCCAGCCGATGCAGGGTTTCGGCGTCACCGGCCATGTTCATTGGGCCGACGCGGAAATTGCAGACTAGTAAAAGGGCTGTGAGTGCGCCCCCGGCCCAAGCCAGTTTCACACCGGCGCGTTCGCGTCCAACATAATAGAGAGTGCTGACGGCATAGGCGGCAAAAAGTAGCAGGGGTGGTACAACCGGCAGGCGGTAGCGCGCGGTCGGAAAAAATACTATGACGGATAGTGCGTAGACGACTATGTAGAGGAGTAGAAGGTCCATTTCCGCACGGCGTTGCCCTCGATTGCAGCACACCAGTCCCATGCCGAGCAAGGCCAGTGGTGCCACGATCCCAAAGGGAAAGGCAATGATGCCCTTCCACAATAGCAGCGATAGTAAGGGGGAGAAGTTGCGAGCGTGGTAGAGGTCTTGGTTGCGGCCTATCTCGTCGCCGTGCCAGAAGAGATAGGTCTTGCGCAGCAGGAGCAGAAGCCAAGCACTTGGCTCTGTGCTGATAAAGTCCCAAGCTTGGGCGAAGAAATAGTCTGATTGGTCCGAGGCCCGAGTAAGCCCGGCTTCGGTTCGGGGTTGGCTGACCAAGGCGCGCCACGCTGGGCCGGGTAGGATGCGGATTGTCTCCTCGTAGTTGGCGTTGTTCCCCAAGTAGAAGTTGATTCCCCCGTTGGAGGAAATCAGCACCAAGTCGTCGCCTATCAGATAATTGCGTAGAGTGATGGGAGCGATGACCAACGAGGCCCCTAGCAGCAAGGGCAGCGCATTTAGCAAGCGCCGCGGCCACGGCGACTCACGGCGCACGATAATCACCCAGAGCAAGGCCGCGGGCAGAAAGAGCAGGATGTTGGCCACGGCAAGGGCGGCCAAGCCCAGACAGAAGCCGGGGACTAAGAGCCGACGCGGGCGACCGGCCATGGCCCAAGGCAGGGTCAGCAAGAGTAGCAGATCAAAGAAAAGGGCTAGGGGAGGTGGCAGGAATTCACCTGCGAAGAAGACCAAGGGGCCGTAGAGTGCTGCTGCAATGGCTGCCGCAAGCCCTAGGCTAGGAGAAAACAGGCGGCGGCCGAGCAGGTAAAGCAGGACGCAGTTGCAGGCGCTAATGGCAGCTTGGATGAGGCGGGGCAGGTAGTAGGTAGGAGTAAAGAGCGCGTAGAGAAATCCTAGGAAGTAAGGATAGAGCGGCGGTTGCCAGAAGGGGGCGTTCCCGCCGTCCCAGTGCCCCTGCACCCCCATGCGTTCAGCGGCGTCCGTGTAGGTTTTTGCATCGACCAGTGGATAGTCAAAAAAGGGGCTTGTCTGGCTTTGCTCTATGTAGAGGAAGCGCACCCCCAACGCCGCGAGCCAGAGCAACCCCCCGACCAGCCAGCCCGATTTCCCCATCGCACTCAATCAAATGCCCAGACCGGCGTAAACCGTGATAAAGCCTTCGGTGATGGTCCGAGTCTTCAGCCCTGGGTCTTGGAAGTCGCGCACGTCGAATTTCATGCCCACTTGGGTCGTCAACACGTATCCTTGGTACTCGGCCACGTTGGAAATCTGGGTAGCTGAGATAAAGGACTGAAAATTGTTGATGTCGTCGTCCAAATCGCGAAAGAGCACGTATTCAACGCCGCTAGCAAAAGTGGTGCTGCGGAGGAAGGGCACCTCGGCAATGAGGCCGAAAATCTCGGTCAGTTCCTTGCGCCCTAGGCGCGAGAATAGGTCGTAGGTCTGGCGCCGGAACTCGCTCTTCCAGCGCGGCATAAGCCGCAGAGTGCCGACTTCGCGGAGGTACTCGGCTTTGTTGACGAAGCCGAAGAAGAACTCGTTGGGATCGAGGCCAAAGGAAGCCCGTGCAGCGTCATCGAGACGCTGATGCCAGAGGTCGTATTTGAGCAAGTTTTTGATGGTCAGGTCGGCGATGGGCGTATAGGTATGGCCGATGAAGAAACCGTTGTACCAGGTATCGCGCCCAAGCATTGGATCAATAACTTCGACATTGCGGTCGTCGCGCAAGGTATTGCGGTTATTCCACTGGAGGAGGTCGTCGGCAATGTCGTCCTTGATGCTCTTGGTCATTTCCATGACCCGCAGACGGCCCCAGCGAGCGTGATCGATATCCAGAGTCAACATGCCATAGTAGGTGTAGTTGCGCTGGTCAGAGGTGATAAGCTCGTCGCGCAGATGCCCCACAGTGAGGCGCAATTGCGGCGCTAGGTGAGCGCCGACATAGACGTTGAAGCCGCGATGATCGCGCTGGTAGGGGAAGTCGGGGCGGTTGTCGTTTTCAAAGCGATCGATCCAAGTGTTGTTGTTGGCGTCAATGCCGTAGAGGAACTCCGGTCGTTCGACGTGCTGCCGCAGGAAGGGCTCTTCGTAGTCGGGGATCAGGTTGATCACCCGGCCGTTGTCGTTTTGGTTGTAATCGGGGATGAAGTCGTTGTTCTCGTCCCAGCCGGGGAAGACTGCTGGGTCGGTGACCAATGCGTCGTTGCGGCCCCAATCGGGGATCCGGTCCTGGTCGTCATTGTCCTCGACAAAGTCGACTAAGAAGCGTTCGATATTGCCCGGATCACCATTTTCAAAATAGCCAGAGGAATAATCGATAAACCCGTCCTGTTCGGCGACGTACACGGTGGTGGCGTAGTCCGGATCCATGTAGAAGACCTCGCCAAACAAGAAAAAGGGATAGGCCACCTTCGACAGGTTGGCCATCCACGCATTGGCTGAGGGCTTGTTGGAGGTGCCCGACGAGGTGTTGTGGTCGGTGTTGCCTTGGTCGTTACTCGGATAGGGGTACTTTCGGTAAACCCGACTGTTGTCGAATTCGCCGTAGAAATTGAATCCCTTGATGTCGTTGAATTCGGCAGTGAAACCAAAGATCGAGGTGGCGGTCGGTAGGCCGTATTCAAAGGACACTACTCTGAGGTTGGTGTTGTCTTTGACGTTGCCCTCGGCGCGGGCCATTAACAGGAAGACGGGATCTTCATTGCGGCCGGTTTGGCGGTTGGAGGTAACCTGCACCTTGTAGTCGTTGCCCAACACCAAGTCGAACTGGACCTTGCGGATCTGGGTCTTGTCTTGGGGGGCTGTGAGCAGGTAGTCGCTGCGATTGAAGTCGTAGCGCAAGCGGATCTGCTCGTTGCCGTCGGCGGAGATGAAGCCCTCCTGTGGGAATCCGCCTTCGATGATCGGCTCGAAACCTATTTCCTTGCCCCGCACTTGGATCCCGTCGAGGTAAGTAATAATGATATCGGATCCGGCGGGGAAGAAGGCGGCCCCGCCCTCGTTGTCAGCGGGTGAGTCGTCGCTGAGCAAAACTTCGATCCAAGCGATCGCCTCGGCCTTCTGGTCAACGGTCAGTTCCCCAGTGAGGGGATTGCCGCCAAAGCCTTCGGTGAGGGTGTTGGATTGGTGGGCGTTGACGAAAGTGAAGCCCAAGGTGGTAAAATCACCAATCTGGACCGTAGTACGCCCTCCCATCAAGGACGTGTTGTTGGTTCGGTTGATGCCCTCGGCAAAAGTCGAGGCCCCGCCCGACTCGCTCAGCCGCGAATAGAGGGCGGTTAGCATGTACTTATCAGTGGCGATGTCGAATTGAACGCCATCGAAGTCCGGTTTGGAGAAGGTCATCGGCGTCAGGGTGGTGCGCAGGCCGTTGGCAATGGTTAGTGCATAGTGGTACTGGCCTTTGGCGTCGGAGGCGATTACTACGTTGCTGAACCAACTGCGAAAGCGATCATCTTTGAAGAGTTGGTTGCCTTTCTGCAAGGGCTGGCGCTGATCGTTGTTGTAGATGAGCCAGCCTCGCCCGACGAAGTTGCCGAAGAAGTCGTAGAAGTAGTCGCCTTCGAGAGCAGTATCGACATAGCGCTGGTAGTGCTGGCGGGCGTAGTTGGAGTACTCCCACTGCTGCCACCGGTACTCGTTGTAGAGTTCCTGGGGGATGTACCAGCGGCGTACCGCCGGGTCCAAAGCGTCAAAGAGCACGCCCGCTCCCTGTGGCTCAAAGGTCGTGCGCCCCCCCCTCTGGACGCCCAGACGGTTACCGTAGGTTTGTGCGCGAGCCTGATCCGCGATGCCGATTAGGAGGCCCAGCGTCAGTAAGACAGCACTGTGCGACATTCTCATGGCCGGATTCCCTCGTGTAGGGTAGTGCGATGCGTATCGGAGGAACTCCCTTAACAAAAAAAGGGCGATGGGCTGGGTAGCCCACCGCCCTTAAAAAACGATGCTGCGTACGAGTATTACTGCTGGAACTGGGCTTTAATGCGGCCCCAAGTATCGGACTCAACTGAGGTGGAAGCGGGAGCGGCACCCCAGTCGATGGAGTCGTCTAGCTCACTCATGACCATGTCGTTGTCGGCGCGGCAGCATCCGTTGGGCGAAGTGGACCAGAATCCCTGATACGTGGTGCCCGGCTCGTCGAAATCGCCGAAGGTCCAACTCATGGCGATGACGTCGCCGTCGGAGAGGTCGGTCAGTTCGGCCCCTTCGCGATCGCCGTCGTCGGGAATGAAGTCGTAAGGCTGAATCCACATCTCGTAGAAGTAGGTGCTCTCGCCGAATTCCTCGCCTTCAAAGGAATACTCCATGACCCAGTTATCGCCGTTGAACGGATCCGTGCGCCACTCGAAATCGGGCAGGAACTGACCCCAGCTACCGCCGATGGGCGGAATGCCGAAGTTGAAGGACTGCTTG
>JAPOYQ010000458.1:950-3515 GCA_026706505.1 Gemmatimonadota bacterium | reverse complement strand
TGCCACCCTCACTACCAGGGGCATAGTCACCGCCCCCTTCGGCCTCGGGGTGCGTCGGGGCAATGTAAATCTCCCAAGCATCGTCGGTCCAGAACTGGGCCGGATCTTCGCGGTCCGTGTTGTGGACGTTATCGAAAACCTCGGCCATCAAGTAAAGACGGTCGTTGTTGTCGTTCCAGCCGACGATCTGGCGGACGCTCAGATCGCTGACGTCAATCTCGCCGCGCACTTTGGAGTAAACGGCATCCGAATACATGTCGTTGCCCACTTCGTAGGGCACCTGCGGAATGACGCTCCACTCCGAGATGTCGCCATCGACGTTAGGCAAATTCTCGTCGGGAAACTGCACGGCAAAGAGGAACTCACCCGGAGGAAAATGGCTCCAGGTTGGCGTGGCCAGCCCCACTACCAGCAGGGCGGCGACGAAAGTCAATACATTGCGCATGTTGCACCTCCTATAGGTGAGCGCGGGTAAAGATGACTAGCTTTAGGCGAGCCAGAAGTTCAACTAACTGCTTGCTTGCAGCGTTTCAAGTGTACAAAATACACATACATAGTTCAACTATAAAATTCATGCTGAGCTACGGATTTTTTTCGCACGGCTGGAGCAGCGAGCGGAGTCGCTCGGCCTCGGGGTGATGGGGGACCAAGCGCAACAGAGTCTGCCAAGCAGTGGTCATGTTGCAAAAATCGCCTGTCGTGCGATAGAGTTCGCCCAAGTGATAATAGGCACTGGTTCTGCCCGGATCCAAGGTGAGTGCGGTCTTGTAGGCCCTGATGGCTTGGGAGTACTGACCGAGGTGCTGGTAGGCTCGACCGAGGTTAAAGACGGCGCGTGCGTGATCGGGTGATTGGTGCAGCGTTTTTTCGTAGTGGGGAATCGCGGCGGCATGGCGGCCCATTTTCTGGTAGGCGAATCCAGTGTTGTAATGCACGCCAGCGTGCTCGGTATTGAGTTCCAGCGCGGCTTTGAAGACCCGGATGGCCGCGCGATATTGGCCTTCCGCATTGTAGAGCAGGCCTAGGTTGTAGTAAGGGCGGACTCGGTGTGGGTTGATGGCAATGGCTCGCTTGTAGTGCTCAATCGCTTCTTTGACATCGCCCTGTTGGTAGTGCGCATGGGCCAAATTTTCGCGGGCTCTAGCGTTGTCGGGGTAGAGGGCGACGACAGCGGAAAACAGCGCGTAGTCGCTGGCCCAGTCGCGATTGCGGTCAATGGTGCGGACGGCCATGAGTAGGAGGACGACGGCGACTAGGGCACTACCAGCGATGCGATAGCGCTTTGTAAACCAAGCCTTAGCGGCTATCCCTAAGAGGAGCGCCAGCGCGGGCATGACTGGATGCAGGTAGCGCTCGGCCATACCGCTGGGTGCCAAGACTAAGAGGTTGGAAGCGGGCAGGAAGGCGAGCCAGCCGAAGGCCGCGGCGAAGACCAATGGAGGCGAGGAAGTGCGCAAGGGCAGGTAGAGGAGCGCACTAGCGGCGAGAAGGCCGGAGATGAAGTAGGGGTCAAGTGGCGTCTGCACCAAGGGGATGGAGGCGTAGGAGTAGTCTGCTGAGAGGTGAAGGGGAAAGACGATCAGCAGTAGGTAACGCAGTAGGATCGCCGGGAGCGTCAGCAGCCGAGAAACCGCATCGGCGTCGGCGAGGAAGTTGGCAGAGATCGGTTCTGCCGCCTCTGCTGCGTTCCAACGCAGGGCTAGGGCCAAAGCTAGGACTAGGGCATATCCCCAGTGGCGCACGAGCCATGCGCGGGTGAAGGTAAACAAGTGTCGAAATGGGCGGGCGGATGTGGCAAATAGCGCGTCGTAGCAATAGGCGACGGCGGGCAAGACAAAGCCGCTCTCCTTGGACAAGATGCTGCAACCGTACAGGAACCACGCCAATATTCGTCCGCGGCGCGTCTGTATGCGCAGATGGCAAAGTAGGCTCGCCAAAAAGAAGAAGCTCATTAGCAAATCGCCGCGGGAGGATATCCAAGAAACTACCTCGGTTTGCAGCGGATGGAGGGTGTAAAACAAGGAGGCCAAGAGCGCGGCAGACTGCCGTGCGAGGATGTGGTAACTTAGCTGAAAGACCAATAGGGTGTTGAGAAGGTGGAGGAGGAGGCTACTCAGGTGGTAGCCTAGCGGCTGGTCGCCGTAGCAGCGGAAGTCACAGGCTAGCGAGAGCAGGGTTAAGGGCCGATAGAGATCGGGGTGAATACTGCTCTGAAGGAAGACATCCAGCGGGCGAAATTGATGGACTAGTGGGCTACTCAGGTAGGCCGAGTCATCGAAGACAAAGCCGTTGCCCAAAGCGTTGAGGTAGCACAGGGCTCCCGCCAAGACGATCAGAGACCAGCATTTAAGTGTGTGGATAGCAGGCATGGACGCGTCTTGAGGATTTGGGCTGTTTCGACTATATATACTCGCGGTTGAAATAGAAACCGATTCAACAAGGAATTATAGGCATGAAGATGAGTTGGGGTAAACAGCAGGCGGCGTTGCGAGCGGGGAGCCTGCTCTTAGGCTTACTGCTAGTCCTAGGGGCCTGCGGCAAGCAGAAAGAGGAAGAAATCGTCGC
>JAPOYQ010000458.1:0-940 GCA_026706505.1 Gemmatimonadota bacterium | reverse complement strand
CAGAAAGCGATCCACGCCGAGCAGCTACGGCGATTCGTGCTCAACTTGCTGCCGGGACTCTATACCCACAAGCAGGGCCAAGAGGCGCGGGAAGACTACCTGCAGAGCTTGATTGACCAAGAATTACTGCTACTTGAGGCTCGCAACCGAGGTTTGGAGCAGGACTCCCAACTAGTGGAGAAACTGAGTAGTAAGCAGCGGAAATACATCGTCTCGGCTCTGCGCCAGCGCGAGATCATGCCGCTAGTAGAAGTAACAGAGGAGGATATTCGCCAGCGCTTTGAGGAACTCGGCCTAGCACGCGAGCGCTTTTTGACTGCAATCGTGGTTGCTAGCCAGCAAGAGGCAGGTGAACTGCAGAAGCGACTGGCGGCCGGGGAGTCTTGGGCCAATTTGGCCCGGGCGCATTCGCTGGACAGCCAATCGGCTGAACGCGCGGGTGAGGTAGGTTTTCTCAATCGTTCGTTGGCCGAGCGGATGGGAATACCAGTCGCGGTTTTCGATACCCTCGAGGCGGGAAAAGTCTCGTCCCCGCTAGCTCGCGGTCGGGCTTATCAACTCATTCGCTTCATCGGCGAGCGGCAGGCCGAATTGGCAACCCATCAAGCCGCGTTGCAAGCACAGTTAATGAAGCTAGGCCAAAGGGAAGTCGAGGACCGCAAGGTGGAAATGTTGGCCTACGAACTGGACTGGTCAATGGACGCGGCAGGTCGCCAAGTCCTCGCGGTGCTGGCGGAGCATCCGGCGCAGCAGGTGCAGCACTTGAGTGCGGCCGACCGCAGTGCAGCGCTCTTTAGCTACAAAGGAGGTCAAGTGAGCGTAAACGAGTATCTCTACACGCTAAAGCTGCACCGGATACCCTTGCGAACAGCGCTAGCAGACAGTGCGTTTATCACTGCTATTGCTCGCCGACTTATCATGCCCTAGATCATGCTAGGTC
>JAPOYQ010000604.1 GCA_026706505.1 Gemmatimonadota bacterium | reverse complement strand
GGCGCGGGCTGGGGCGCAGTTACCCGCTACGCCGGTCCGCGCGGCATCCACAGCACGGCCCTGACCATTGCCGAGGACTCGCACCGACTGCACCAAGACCTCATCGCCGAACAAGGGCTGACGAACTGCCAAATCCTCCTTGAAGATTTCCTCGAGCACGACCCGCCCGAGCCGTACGACGCCATCGTCATCTTCGGCGTCATTGAGCACATCCCCCACTACCGCGACTTTGCCGCGCAAGTGTGGAAATGCCTCAAACCCGGGGGGCGCATTTATCTGGACGCCTCGGCCACGCTCGAAAAATACAAGGTAAGCAACTTTGTGCGTCGCTATATCTACCCCGGCACCCACACGTACCTGTGCCTACCCGACCTGCTGCAAGAATTTCTCATGCACGGCTTCAAGGTGGAGGAAGTGGTAGATGAAACTCACGAGTACGCCCTGACGCTGAAGCACTGGGCCTCTCGCTTTGAGGCCAACCGCCAGACCGTGGTTGAGCGCTGGGGCGAAGCGGTTTTCCGCGCCTTCCGCCTGTATTTGTGGGGCGGGTCCCACGCCATGTACAATCACCAGCTCCAAGCCTACCACGTGGTGGCCCAACGCACTGAGAACCCCGGCATCCGGCCAAACTTTTTCAAGCGCCTGCTCTACTTCATCCGCAGTCTCAAATAGGCGGTTCCCCACGTCCCTCACCACCCCTCTACCCGCTTTCTCTCTGCGCGCCGTCCTTACGGGTTTGCTCCTCGTAGGGGCGATCAGCGTGCTAAGCCCTTGGGGTATCCTCATCGTCAAGGGATCGCAGATCACCAGCAATGCCATCCCTCTAATCGCCGTCCTCTTCCTCTTTCTGCTGACAGCCGTGGCCCTGCCCCTACTCAAGATGCTGGGCCGCGCGTGGGCCTTTTCCCGCGCCGAACTCATCGCCGTGTACGCCATGATGCTGGTCGGCGCGGTCGTGGTTACCACCGGGTTCACCGGCAGCTTCCTGTCGGTCATCACCGGAGCCGCGTACTACGCCACGCCGGAAAATGCCTGGCAGGAACTCTTCGTCGAATACATCCATCCCTGGCTGGCTCCCGCCGATACCGAGGCCGTGCGCCTGTTCTACGAAGGGCTGCCCCAGGGCAGCGCCATACCATGGGCCGCCTGGAGCCGCCCACTATTCGCTTGGATATGTTTTATCTTCGTCTTCTACTGGGTCCTTTTTTGCCTCGGCGTGTTGCTCAGAGGCCAGTGGATCGCCAACGAGCGGCTCGTATTTCCCCTCACCCGCCTGCCTCTCGCCATGCTCGAAGACGCAGACTCCACGCCCCTCTTCAGCGGCCTGTTTAAAAACCGCCTGCTGTGGCTGGGCTTTGCCGTGCCGCTCCTCCTCCACTCGTGGAACTCGCTCAACTACTACCACGACGCCTTCCAGCCTATAGCCCTGAACGGCAGATTGTCCCTGCTCCAAGGCAGCGTCAGCCTGCCCTGGCTGATCAACCTGCCGATCTTGGGCCTAGCCTACCTGATGGCGCTCAGCGTCTCCTTCAGCATTTGGTTTTTCTTTTTGTTCTACACCCTAGAAAAAGTCGTCTTCGCCCGCATCGGCCTCGTAATCGGCGGAGGCGATATTTGGACCTCGGGCGGTGGCTCAGTCCCCATCTCTCACCAGCAGGCAGGCGGCCTCTTGGTGCTGACCCTCTTCGTGTTGTGGACCGCCCGCACTCATCTGCGCCGCCTGTGGAGCCAAGCGTTAAAAGGCGAGCCAGTCCCCGGCGAACTCATGGCCCCGCGCACGGCCTTTGGCGGCCTAGCGGTCGGTGTGGCGTTCATGGTGGCTTGGCTGACTCTCACCGGTCTCTCCCTGTACGCGGCGGTGCTGCTGGTGGTAGGGGCGCTCATCGTCTTTATCGGTCTGTCGCGCATCGTCTGTGAGGCCGGTATCCCCGGCTGCCAGACGCCGATGGCACCACAGGCCTTCATCACCCGAGGTATTGGTCCCGAGACCCTCGGCCTTGGCAACATGACCAGCTTGGGCCTGAGCACGGTGTGGATGGGCGAGACCGCGGCCAATATGATGAACGCCATCATGCACAGCCTCAAGCTCACCTCTGGCGACTCGCCCGCGCCGCGCTGGCTGCCTTGGGCCCTGCTTGCCGCCATCGCCGTGGGGCTATTCGGCTCGATCTGGTTTACCATGACTCTTGCCTATACCTATGGCGGCATCAACCTGCACGGCTGGTACTTTAGCGGCGCGCCGCGCTGGCCCTTTACCTATATGGCCTCGGTGTACAACGCGCCCGAGCCGTCATTTGCCCCGCGCCTCGCCTTCACCGCTAGCGGGAGCTTTGTCATGGCAGCCTTGCTCTTTTTGCGCCACCGCTTCACGTGGTGGCCACTGCATCCTTTGGGTTTTCCCATCGCCTCCACCTTCACCATTGTTTACTATGGCTGGTTGTCCATCTTTTTGGCCTGGTTACTCAAGGCGACCATCCTGCGCTATGGCGGAGTGCGCACCTACCGCGCCCTGATGCCGTTCTTTTTGGGGTTGATCCTCGGCGATTTCACCACGGCTTGCCTGTGGCTCTTCATCGACGGGGCCTACGGCGTTGAGGGCAACATGATCTTCAACTTCTGATTTGGCACCGCAATATACGCTCAATTTGACTCAGCGGGCTAAATGCCAGACACTTGGCACAATCTAAAGAAAAGGAGCAAATGGCCATGATCCGCAAAGCCTTTGTCATGCAGGTCAACCCCGACCAACACGACGAATACGAAGCGCGCCACAATCCCATCTGGCCCGAACTGGAGCAGACCCTCAAAGAACACGGCGTCCACAATTACTCCATCTTCCTCGACGCCGACACCCACCAGCTTTTTGCCTACGTGGAACTCGAGGACGAGGAGCGCTGGAATAGCATCGCCGAGACGCCGGATTGTCGCCGGTGGTGGACCTACATGAAGGACATCATGGCCACCAACCCCGACGATAGCCCCTGCGCCAAGGATCTGCGCGAGGTCTTCCACATCGACTGAGTTAGCGTTTGGGGTGCATCGTCCTTAGCTTCTATACTCTAACTTCGCTGCGGAATTTGGCTGAAAAACCATGCACATTTTGGTCATAGGTGCCGGAGCCATCGGTTTTCAGTTGAGCAAGCAACTGAGCCAAGACGGGCACGATATTACCCAGATCGACACCGATCCCAGCCGCGTCAAGCGCGTCAGCGAACAGCTCGACATCATCGTTGCCGAGGGCAATGGCACTAGTTTGCAGGATTTGCGCGGGCTCGGCATCGAGAAGGTGGATCTCGTCGCCGCCATGACCACCAACGACGAGGTCAACCTGCTCGCCTGTAGAATGGCCAAGAAGCTGGGCGTCCAATCGGCCATCGCCCGCATCCGCAATCCCGAATTCACCGCGCCTGACTTTATCTTCAGTCCCCGTGAACTCGGCGTCGATCAGTTCATCCACCCCGAGAAGGAAACCGCCGACGCCATCGTCCGCCTCATCCGCCAGTCCAGTGCCACCGACCTAGTCGAATTTGCCGAGGGCAAGCTCGTCTTGCTCGGCATGCGCCTCGACCACCAGTCCTCCCTGCTTCACGCTCCTCTGACCGAATTGGGGCGGCAGTTTGCCGACATTCCCATGCGCATCGTCGCCATCCAGCGCAAGCAGCAGACCTTGATCCCCAGCGGCAGAACCACGCTGCTACCAGAGGACCGAATCTTCGTCATCAGCGACCCCGACTTCATCCCTTCAGTGGTCAGCTTGACCGGCCTCGCCGACCACCGCATCGAGAATATTGCGATCCTCGGCGGCGGCCTCATCGGCCAATTCGTCGCCCAGGAGCTTTCCTCGCAGATGCGCGTCAGGCTCATCGAAAGCCGCGAGGATCGGTCCCGGCAAATCGCCGACCAACTCGCCAACGTGCTGGTCATCCAAGGCGACGGCACGGACTACGACCTGTTAGCAGTAGAAGGCCTCGCCGACATGGACGCCTTTATCGCCGTTACTGGTAACGACGAGGTCAACATCATCTCGACGCTAGTCGCCAAGCACCTCGAGGTGCCACGCGCCATCGCCTTGGTCAACAACGTCGATTACATGCCCATCACTCCGGCCATTGGCCTCGATTCGGTATTGAGCAAACAGCTCCTGACCGTCAACGCCGTCCAGCGCTACGTGCGGCACCAGCGCATCGCCTCCATCGCCAGCCTGCCTGGCCTCGACGTGGAAGCAGTCGAGTACATAGCTCACGGTGGCAGCAAAATCACCCAAAAACCCCTGATCTCCATCCGCCTGCCCAAGGATTCGATTATCGGAGCCGTCGTCCATGGCGATCACGTGATCATCCCGCGTGGAGATACGCGCATTCAGCCCGGCGACAAAGCCGTGGTCTTCGCCCGGCACTACGTCCATGAGGAAGTGAGAAAGAGCTTCGGGGGATGAACTAACGTATGCACCCCGCGGGGACATTTCGGGTGCTGGGCGTCCTGCTGATGCTGTTTAGCGTCAGCATGTTAGTGCCCGCTGGCGTATCCCTCCTCTACCGCGACGGGGCTACAACCGCCTTTCTGTTGGCCTTTGCCATTACGCTTATCACCGGGCTTGCGTGCTGGTTGCCCGTGCGTAAACAGCGCGCCGAGTTGCGGATCAGGGACGGCTTTTTGGTAACGGTCTTGTTCTGGGCCGTCTTGGGCCTTTACGGCTCCTTTCCGCTGATGTTGTCCGACCAGCCTGAACTGAGCATTACTGACGCCGTATTCGAATCCCTCTCCGGGTTGACCACGACCGGTGCCACCGTCATCCAAGGCCTAGACGACCTGCCCCGATCCATCTTGTTATACCGTCAGCAACTCCAGTGGTTGGGCGGCATGGGCATCATCGTCCTCGCCATTGCCGTATTGCCCATGCTCGGCATCGGTGGCATGCAGCTTTTTCGCGCTGAGATCACCGGCCCCATTAAGGATTCAAAGCTGACGCCTCGGATCACCCAGACCGCCAAAGCCCTTTGGTACATCTACTTGAGTTTGACCGTGGCCTGTGCCTTGGCCTATTGGCTGGCCGGCATGGAACCTTTTGACGCCATCGCCCACAGCTTTTCAACGGTTGCCATCGGTGGCTTTTCAACCCACGACGCTAGCATCGGCTTTTTTAACAGCCAAGCCATCGAGCTAGTCGCCGTCTTTTTTATCGTGCTATCGGGCATCAACTTCACGTTGCACTTCTACGCCTTTCGCCAGCGATCGCTGCATCCGTATCGCATCGACCCGGAATGCCGCACCTACCTAGTTATCTTGCTAATCACCGCACTAATCGCTTGGCTGATACTCTTTACACACAACGAGCACGACGCCATCGCGTCCCTGCGCTACGGCGTCTTCGCCACTGTGTCCATTGTCACCACCACGGGGTTTAGCATTGCGGACCATTCGGTCTGGCCCAGCGTGCTGCCGTTTTTGTTGTTCCTCGGCTCCTTTACCGGTGGTTGCGCCGGCTCAACGGCAGGGGGCATTAAAGTTATGCGCCTGTTGCTCATTCTAAAGCAGGGTAGCCGAGAGATTATGCGCCTGATCCACCCCAACGCCGTCCTCCCCATCAAAGTGGGGCTGCGGGCTGTCCCCGATCGGGTCATGGAAGCGGTGTGGGGATTTTTCTCGGTGTACGTGCTGACGTTCACGCTCATGTTCCTCGCAGTACTCGCCACCGACTTGGACCTGACTACGTCTTTTTCAGCGGTAGCCGCCTGCATCAACAACTTGGGACCGGGCCTAGGGGAAGTCGTCCACCACTACGGCGACATCAATTCGGTCGCCAAGTGGATCCTCTGCTTTGCTATGCTGATTGGGAGACTGGAAGTTTTTACGCTCTTGGTGCTGTTCAGTCCGGCGTTTTGGCGCAAGTAATATCCACGGCAATGGCGGCAAGCGCTTCCCACAGATAGGCCGCCAAGCTGTAATCGACCCACAGACGGTACGCGCGCTGCCCATCCTCGCCGCGCGGTAGCACCCCGCAAGCCGCCCCGGCCACCTGCGTGTACACCATCCGCTCTGCTGGCTCACGAGCCAAATCCACCGCGCAAGCCTGCGCCAAAATGCCCTCGGCATCGTCCCCTTGTACCACCAAGGTCACCGACTGCTGTTCCACCCGATAGACCCCGACCTCCGCAACTTCCAACGCCGCATTCAGACGGGCCCATAGCTCATCTTCGAGTTGGCACTCCAAGATCAGTTCGCCCGCGCCCACCCGCGCCAAAACCCCATCTGCGCCCACGGGCCACGTGTCGTATATCCGCTCCGGCAGTACGAGCGCGTGCTGCGCAGCCCACTCGACCAAGCGCGGACCTTTGGCCCCGAGCTTGACCATATCAACCGGATGGTGCAAAACGGCCTGCACCGGAGCGGGTGCGTCGGCGACGAGATGGGCGATGGGGCTTTTGCGTGTGGTGGTCATAAGGTTGTGGGGGGTTAGAGGTTTCAGGCCGCCCATCCTTCGGACAGCACTTCGGCCTGTGCTAGGACGGTCTGCGTGGCGTTTTCCTGCTTGTCCGGCGGGTAGCCGTGGCGTCTCAGTGATGGCCCGTGAGCGTCGTTATCGTCGTACCAATCTGGGCACAGCCGCACCAACTCGCGTTGGCGGCATCTTCCACAATGGATCTAGTGCTGGTGATCATTATCCTGAAAACTTACCAATAATGCTCTCCAGCTCTCTCACTCTGGGACTAAAGGCCAAGTGGAACTTCTCTAGTTGGTTCAGCAGCCAAGTATACTGCTCGGTGCGGGTTTCGGGATCGTATAGGTCCACATCTCGGCGAGAGTATATCATGTAGCCGTAGTTCCCCATCATTTTCGCACGCAGCTTTTCGCCGATCTGCTGTTCGATCTCTGCCTTTTGGGACATGAGAGAATCGGCGAGCCGTTCAGAGAGTTCTCCATGAGTGATCGCTATTTCCGCCCTCAGCTCAGATTTGTTAGCACGTGCAACGAGGCTAAATTTCGGAAGTCCAACCTGACCGGCGGTCATATAGTTTCCCGCTCCCCGCTCTTCCAAGATTGAGGTGAGCTTGACCTGTTGTCCGTGCTGAATAACGTGCTCCTCAAATCCCTTCCAGAAGATCTGCTGAATCTCAGATAGCTCCACTTCTGCGCCTTGGATTTCCTTCAACGATCTCCCCTCGGCATCCTTCCATGCGGCACGCCCATTGCTGGAGCTCCCGAGTAGGACGTCGGCGGCAGCGGAGGGTGAACTGAAGATATAGTCTTGGACGAGTCGGTACACGGTGCCTGCATCTTCAAAAATACCTTGGTTCAGCAGCGCCTTCCGCAGATCGGAGGCAGAGGCAGGGATCGAAGCAACCTCTTGCTTGACCGCTTGAGAGTCCGCGCGTATGACAAAACCGCTCGCCTCCTCAAAACCACGCGCCTTTATCTTTTTGGCGTTTAAGAACAGACCTTGGGTTTTTTCCGTCAGCCCTCGCGATTTCTCAAAAAAACTAACCCCTACGACCGGCAGGCATAGCAACATGTCGGCCAGATACAACTCTGCATCCGCCATATCCGCGGCCGATAGCGATGGCATTTGCGGGATGTTCGCGTTGTCTAGCTCACAGCGCTTGGCCTCAGTCGCGAGTTGCACCAGCCGTGCTTCGAGGTGCTGGACATGTGCCTTGTTCAGGCTCTGGTCCTTGCTGGGGAGCGCTATCAGGATGACGAGCCAGTGAGCTGGGACATCGGTGAGAGCGGCGCTCTCGCCTTTTTTTTGGCCCGCTGCAGGAACTTCGCTGAAAGAGGTCTGTTCATGTCCATTCAATCCTTCTCAGTGATCGACTCCACGCTTCGGGAAGGCGAGCAGTTCGCCAAGGCCCATTACACCATCGAGGAGAAGATCCGGATCGCCAGGGCGCTGGACGCGTTCGGGGTGGAGTACATCGAGCTGACGTCGCCGGCTGCTTCTCCCCAGTCCTTCGAGGACTGCAGGACCATTGCCGGGCTGGGCTTGAACTGCAAGATCCTGACGCATACCCGCTGCCACATGGACGATGCCCGCAAGGCGGTGGCCACGGGGGTGGACGGGGTGGACATCCTTTTCGGCACCTCTTCCTACCTGCGCCGGTTCAGCCATGGCAAGACCATCGACGAGATCATCGAGAGCGCTCGAGTGGTGATCGACTTCATCAAGCAATCGGGCTGCGAGGTCCGGTTTTCCAGCGAAGACACCTTCAGGAGCGAGGAAGAGGATCTGCTCAGGGTCTACCAGGCGGTGGACGAGCTGGGCGTGGACCGGGTCGGGCTGGCCGACACCGTGGGTATCGCGACCCCGCGGCAGCTCTATACGCTGGTGTCGGAGCTGAAGAAACGCATCAGGGCCGACATCGAGTTTCACGGACACAACGACAGCGGCTGCGCCATCGCCAACAGCTTTACCGCCCTGGAGGCGGGAGCCACCCATATCGATACCAGCGTGTTGGGAATCGGGGAGCGCAACGGCATCACCCCGTTGGGAGGGCTGATTGCCCGGCTCTACTCCTACGATCGGGACCTGGTCACCAAGTACCGGTTGGATCACCTCCATCGCCTGGACCGGATGGTGGCTGAATTCGTGGGAATCGATATTCCTTTCAACAACTACATTACCGGAGAGACCAGCTTCACCCACAAGGCGGGGATGCACACCAAGGCGGTCATGCTCAACCCCGGAGCCTATGAGCCCATCGATCCTCAGGACTTCGGCATGCAACGCACCATCAGCATCGGCCACCGCCTGACCGGCAAGAACGCCATTCAGAACCGGGCGCAGGAGCTGGGACTGCACTTCGGAGACACCCAGTTGCGGGAGATCACCCAGGAGATCAAGCGCCTGGCCGACGCCGGACCGCTCTCCACCCGCCAGCTCGACGACCTGCTGAGGAGCTGGGTGGTGGCGTAGGGAAGTTTGAAGGGTGAAATTTCAAACTTCATCCTTCAAACTTCCCCCTTCAAAGGCTACACTTTTTTCATGAGTCCTAAGCAATCTCGAATGTTGGTGTTGCGGCGCGCGGGGGCCACGGCCGGGGCGGCTGTCCTCTTCCTGTTGGCGGCACCGGGTCCGCTGCCGGGCCAATCCGATTTCCTGCGTCGATCGGAGGAAAAAGCCAGGCAGATACTGGACAAGACCGTGGAGGCTCTGGGAGGGGAAGCCTACTTGATGGCCCAGAACGTCGTCCGGAAAGGGAAGTTCTACCAGTTTCGCCGGGACGTTCTACAGGGCTCCAACCAGTTTCGCACGGTGGTGGCGCCCCCCTGGAAACGGCGGGTGGAGTTCGGCAAGAAAGCCCGGATCGTCCTGATCAACGACGGCGAGCAGGGTTGGAAGATCGAGTACAAGAACGTCAAGACCCAGACCGAGGAAGAGCTTCGCAACTACCGCATCGACACGAAGCACGACCTGGATCACATTCTCAGGTTCCGGCTTGGGGAGAAGGGCCTGAAGGTCCGCTATCTGGGGAAATCGAGGACCCACCTGGAGCAGTTGGACGGGGTTCAGCTCATGGATGCCTCGGGGGACAAGGTCAGGATCTTCGTCAACTCCCGCACCTTCCTGCCCGCAAGGATGGAGTATGAATCCCCTCCTCGCGGCAAGCGCTGGGCCACCGAAGACGAGAAGTTCTTTCACAACTACCACGAGATCGACGGAGTCAAGATTCCGTTCACCGTCGTCTTGAATTCCAACGGGTACAAGGCGATGGAGACACAGCTTTCCTCCGCGCAGATCAACGCCGACCTGTCGGACACCCTTTTTTCGTCCCCCCCAAAGTAGAGAGTGCATTCATGGGAGCGGCATTGATCAAGGGCACCACCGTCGTTTGCATTCGAAGAAACGGGCGCACCGCTCTGGCTGCCGATGGCCAGGTCACCCTTGGGGAGACGGTGATCAAGCAGGGCGCGCGCAAGCTCCGCCGCCTCTACAATGGCCAGGTGCTGGCCGGATTCGCCGGTTCCACGGCCGACGCCTTCGCCCTGTTTACCCGCTTCGAGGCCAAGCTGGAGGAGTTCCGTGGCAACCTGGCCCGGGCGGCCGTGGAGTTGGCCAAGGAATGGAGGACCGACCGGGTCCTGCGCCATCTGCAGGCGCTGCTGGTGGTGGCCGACAAGGAACGGATTTTCCTGGTCAGCGGCAACGGCGATCTGATCGAGCCCGATGACGCCATCGCGGCCATCGGATCGGGCGGACCCATCGCCATGGCCGCCGCTCAAGCCCTGGTCAGACACTCCGACCTGTCGGCTGCGGAGATTGCCGCCGAAGCCCTGAAGATTGCCGCCGGCATTTGCATCTACACCAACGCCTCGACGACGATCGAGGAGCTGTGAGGGGCCGGCTGACGAACTCCGCCGAACGGACCCATGAGCGGAAGGTGGGAAGAGAGAGGTTAGGGGGATATGGTTATCTACTTGCCGGGAGCGGTGGAACAGGCGGAACGGGCGGAGCAGGTGGAAGCGCTGGATGAGCTGACTCCCAGGCAGATCGTGGCCCACCTGGACAAGCATGTGGTCGGACAGAAGGCTGCCAAGCGGGCGGTGGCCATCGCGCTTCGCAACCGCATTCGACGGCAAAAGCTCCCCGAGGACATGGCCGAGGAGGTCATGCCCAAAAACATCATCATGATCGGCTCCACCGGCGTCGGCAAGACCGAGATTGCCCGGCGCCTGTCGAGGCTGGCCAACTCTCCCTTCCTGAAGGTCGAAGCCTCCAAGTTTACCGAGGTGGGTTACGTCGGTCGCGACGTCGA
>JAPOYQ010000313.1 GCA_026706505.1 Gemmatimonadota bacterium | reverse complement strand
CAAGCGCAAGTAATCGACAATATCCTGCACCGCATTGATGTCGCGGCGGACGTGCTGAGGCCGCACCGACCCGTCGGCACCTAGTTCCAGCACCCCCGGTGGGAAGCTCCAGTTCTGCCAGTGAACGCGGCTGTTGACCACCACCTGACTCGCCGTCACCCGATGCCCTACTTGGGCCGAGACGCTCACTGCCCAACCAAGCACTAATACGATGCTGATACGCTGCATACCCATCTTTCAGTAGGCCAAAACGACAACGCGCTGGCGTGCTTCTTTGCGTTGGTCGCTTTCTACTTTCAGCCGTAGCAGATACAATCCCGGTGCAGCCACTGACCCATCCGCTAACCTCCCGTCCCAGTGCAGGGCAATCCGACCGCTCGCCGCGGTGCCTCGATCCACCGCCCCGATCCACCGCCCCGACAAGTCGTATAAGTCCAGCATCACTGGCACTGCACTAAAAAGGTTCAACAACTCGTATCAGTCCCGCATCACTGGCACTGCACCAAAAAGGTTCAACAACTCGTATTCAATCTCAAGGACGTCGTTGATGCCATCGCCGTTGGGCGTAAACACCGATGAGGATAGCTTGAGCGCGTTGACCGCTTTCTCCCCTACCTCGGCTAACTCCACGCTCAGGGTATTGCTATCGGTCAGCGGATTGGCATCGCCTGGGGTTAATGCCTGCCGCACCTCAAAGGGCTTTTCGCTATCGGAGATCCGGCCGGCGAACACCGTCCCAAACTTGAACACCTCCACGGCGAAATCCACCTCGATCCGTTCACTGGTTTGCTGCACGTCCATTCTTGGGATTTTGAGGGCAAAGCCAGCGGCGTCCGAGCGCACGACCTCAAAACCGACTTCCTGGCCGGCGATTCGCACGCCGTCGATGCTGGTCACTTCGACCGGCGTCTCAATCTCGATGGTGTCAAATCCCAAATCTTCGCGCTCGAATTGCGGCAGAATACTATAGGTAAACTGGGTGACGTCCCCAGCTTGGGCGCTCGGCGGCGTAATCTCGGCTAACACTTGCGTTGCCACGGGCGGGTCCGAGACGCTAAACTGTAAAAAGTCCAGCCGTCCGCCAGCGTCCTTTCGCGCGGTAATATCGGCTTTGAGCTGTACGTAGCGCCGCGGTCTGTCAGCTTGCATCGCCCCCGAACCGGCCACAAAATCATAGGCCTGACTCCACAGCTCCCAGTTCTGGGTATCGGGCGTAATCCCAGCCTTCTCGCCTTTATTGAGCCTATCGTAGGCTCGCGCCGTAAGCGGCTGACCCTTGGCGTCAAAGCGACTCTGCTCGTCACCGCGGAAGGTGAAGCGCCAATAGATGCTCGGGTCTGGCACATCGCCGCTGCGCATCACTAAGTCGATCTGAGCACCAGCATCGACTTCGCCCGACCAGCTCAAATCGCCCAAGGCCACTGACTTGCCCAAATCGATAATGCTACTGGTATAATTGGAGAAGGGCGCAAAACCCGAACCGTAGAGTTCCAACTCGGCCAATTCCCAAATTCCCCGCGTATTCTCCGGTGCCCGGAAGAGCAACTTGCGGATCGGCTCGTCGGGCATCTTCAAGTCAATGATCGGCTGCGTATTGTCGCGGATATTGTAAATCACATCGAAGGCCACATAATCGCCCCGCGACCCGGCCTGAAGTGCCCGGTCGGGGTCCTTGAGCGGGTCGCCGTCGCTAGTGCCGATAATGAAGCGTTCGACAAAGCGGTCGGTCATATAGCTAGGCCGCGGGTAGAACTTGACCCGGTCGATAAAGAACAGCCCGCCAAAATCGAAGATCAGGTTTTTAGTATTCGGTCCATGCGAGGCAAAACGACCATCTCCCAGATAGGCCGTATTGGGATCCTCGTCCCAGATAAGCTCATCGTCGTCGTTGAATCCCCCCCAGCCAATCCAAGTCAGGTAGAAGATATCACCAAGGGAATCGGCCTGCGGCAAAAGCGGTGTCAGATTGACCGTGGAGTCGAGTTGCCGCGGCTCGATGTGACTGCTGGTCACCTCTAGCAAGTTAATACTACCGTGCAAATCTTCGTCGATATTGGCCCAATCGATCTGCACGAACTCCACCCCTTCAACCGATGCCAGCTCCGGCGCGGGTTGATCGGCACCCCCGATTCGGTAGATCGTTAGAGCACCGAGGTCGCCTACTCCGACCGCCAGCGACCCCACCGTCCACAATGCGACTATGTACCTCATCTGGCTCATTCCCATCTTCAATAGGCCAGGGCAATGACGCGCTGACGCGCTTCCTTGCCTTGGTCACTGTCAACTTCTAATCGCAGTAGATACAGCCCCGGCGCAGTCACAGCCCCATTCGCTAGCACTCCGTCCCACGCCAGCGCGAATCGGCCGCTCGCCGCCGTGCCTCGATGTACCATCCCGACCCGCCGTCCCGATAGATCGTATAGCTCCAGCACCACCGGCACTGCGCCGAAGAGGTTTAACAACTCGTATTCAATCTCGAGGGCGTCGTTAATTCCGTCGCCATTGGGCGTAAACACCGGCGAGGACAGCTTGAGCGCATTGACCGCCTGCTCCTCTACGTTGACCAGCCCCACGCTTAGCGTATTGCTATCCACCAGTGGATCGGCGTTGCCGGCGGTCAGTGCCTGCCGCACCTCAAAGGGCTTCTCGCTGTCGGAGATCCTCCCGGTGAATACCGTCCCGAACTTGAATACTTCCACCGCAAAGTCAATCTCGATTAGTTCGCCCGTCTGTTGCGGGTCCATGCGCG
Organism: Gemmatimonadota bacterium; assembly: GCA_026706505.1. The sequence continues at coordinate 8,019 of JAPOYQ010000313.1, read as the reverse complement.
GGATCCGCAACGCGAATCCTCGCGCGTCCGAGCGCACAACGTCAAAGCTGACCTCTCGACCATCGATCCGCAGCGCGTCGATGCTTACAATCTCGACCGGGGTCTCAATCTCAATGGTATCAAACCCCAAATCCTCGTCGCGCAACTGGGGCAGAATCGCATAGGTAAAAGACGTCACTTCGCCAGCGCGAGCACTTGCCGGCGCAAGCTCGGCCAAGGCTTGCGTCGCCACCGGCGGGTTCGAAACGCTGAACTGCAAAAAATCCAAGCGCCCACCAGCTTCTTTTTGCGAAGTGAAATCAGCCCTGAGCTGCACGTAGCGACGCGGTCTATCCGCTAGCAGCACGTCCTCTCCGGCGGCGAAGTTGTATGGCGGGCTCCAGTCGGACCAGTTTTCGGTATCAGGCGTGATCCCGGCCTTTTCGCCCTTTTCCAATCGGTTGTACGTGCTGAGCGTCAAGGCGGCACCATTGGTGCCGAAGCGACTGCGCTCGTCACCGCGAAAGGTCAGGCGCCAATAGGAATTGGGATCGTCGTCATCGCCGCTGCGCATCGCTATCGCCACCTCTGCTCCTCCCTCGGCCTCCCCCGACCACGTTAGGTCGCCCAAACTCGCCATACCGCCTAAGTCGATGACGTTGGTTGTGTATTGGCTCTTGGGCGCGAAGCCAATACCGTAGAGTTCAAACTCGGCGATTTCCCAAACGCCACGGGTGTTGGGCGGTGCTTCAAACATGAGTTGGCGGATAGGCGAATCCGGGATGCTCAGTTCGATCACCGACTGCGTGTTTTCGGTGATGTTGTATACCAAGTCGTAATCGCGAAACTGGCCACCCTCGCCGCCGACGACATACTCGCGCGTATTCTTCTTGAGCGGGTCGCCGTCGCTGGTGCCGATGACGAAGCGCTCGATGAAGCGAGTGTCGAGAAAACGTTCACGGGGGTAAAACTTGATGCGATCGACGATGAAGTTGCCGCCCAAGTCGAAGATCAGGAGTTTGTTTTTGACCCGGCCGTAGTCTCCGCCCCAATCGCCATCGCCGAGAAAGTGAGTCGTCGGGTCGCCGTCGAACATCGGCGCATCGCGGGCCGGAAAGTCGGCGAACCCGACGATTGTCTGCAAGGTCTCAATCCGACCGCCGCGCTCGTCCAAAAGGGGCGTCAGATTGACCGTCGGGTCTAGCTGCTGCGGCATGACCCCATCGGGGGCGAGCGCCATTTGTACCGCGCCACCGTGCGCGTTGGCATTTATGGCCTCCCACTCGAGCTGGACAAATTGATAGGGTACGTCCAACTCGGGCGCAGGCAAATCCCCTGCGCCGATGCGGTAAATGGTCAGCGCATCACTGCCTCCACTCCATCCAACTATCGCCCAAAGCGCCAAGAACCATAAGCCCCTCTTCATGCTCGCGATCCCCAAGGTTTGTAGAATGTACCAATCATAATACAAAGAGGGAGGGTAGAGCAACTCTACCCTCCCTCCTCAATTGGTACTTAAAAACTACTAGCTGTTCGCGCCTATTGGCCGAACGAAGCCTTGATGTGGCCCCAGCTATTGCCCTCGACAGACGTCGTCTGCTCCGGCAGCAGCTCGGCCATGACCGGCAGCAGAATGTAGTCGCTGCCGCAAGCACCGTCGCCGTTGATGCAGGGCTGGCCGCCCAGCGCCCACTTGGCGGTACGCGGATCTTCCGAACTCGGGCCGTTGTCGTTATCGACGACTTGGATACCAACGCCGATAATCTCACCCTCGACAAAGTCGTGGAGGATGCTGTTTTCGGGGCTGTTGTGATCGAAATCATCCCAACCAACCGTGTACCACTCGGCCTGGAAGTTGGCCTCGGTGCCGTGGGCACCGTCGAGGTTGAAGGAAGTCGGGCAGCACGAATAAGGCTCTTTGTCGTGCCAAGTCGAGCTGCTCAGCCAGAACCAGTAGAAGCCAAAAGGCTCGAGAGCCGGCCAGCGGTAGTGACCCGTCTGGTTGGTGCGGCCGTTGTTGCGAGCCCGTTCCTCTGCGTCTTCGTAGTCGCCCGTCCAGAAGGCGAAGCGATCGGCACTGTGGTCAGCATCGAGGAAAATCTCAATGCTGTCGTCCTGCGCCCGACGCTTTCCTGTAGCCTTTCGCGCAGTCCCTTGCGGTCGACTGCGACTGCTTCGCCCACGTCTCTGTCGACCAAGTTCTGGCGGATCTCTTTTTTGCGCACCTTCCACATAAAACCGTCGTAGTAATAGTGCAAAAAAGCCGAAGCGGCGATGATAACCTTGGCCACATCGTACATCAGGTAGTTCTCCGTCGCTCGGGCCAAGGCCTCAATTCCGCCATAGGCCAAGATCAGAATCACGTAGAACAACACGATGCGGAAGCGGCCGTCGGAGAACAGGAAGCGGAAGAAGGATGCGCCCAACTCCCGCGAGCGCTTGAGCACCCCGTGGTTGTAAATCCAGACGATGGCAAAGTACTGAATGTCGTGGGCCAAGGCCGTAATCGCGTAGCCGAGGATGATATCTTCGAGGACGATATAGGCGTAATAAACAGTGGCAAAAGTAGTCAGCGAAATTGCCAGCTTCGGCCAAACCACTGGTATGCCCCGCGCCCGCTCGACGACCATGTTTACCACGTAGAGAACGGCTATTCCAACTGCTAGATAGAAAACCCACTCTCTAAACTCTAAGAGAAACTCCGGTGTGATCCAGGTGTACAGGCCGAAGCCATAGCGGTGGCAGCGCTCGAGAAAATTGATCAAGTAATGGGGGCTGTCGATGATGATATAGCCGAACCAAACGGCCGTCAGCCACCAGTCCAACCGAGAACTGAGGCGGGAAGGCCTGCGGCGTTTAACATCGTAGATCCTCATGAAGCCGTAGTGCTGCATGAAGAAATGCCACAGATCCCACAGAGCCAAGAAGATGAAAAAACCCAGATGGCCGTTGAATACACTCCAAGCCACGAAGGCGGTTACCACCAGCGGCGAGACGAGGAAGGTCGCCTTGTGGCGATCGAAAAGCTCTCTTTCGCCATAGGCGCGCATGAAGCCGGGTAAGTGATGGCCTACCGCAAAGAATGCCAACACGAACCAAGCAATGTCAGCCGAACTGAAGTACTGTGAAGCAATAAGTAACGCGACCAGCGACAAAAGGGGCGTGCCAATAAAAAAGATCGCATCGCAGCCGCGGTTGATGATCCAACCTTGCACAGTAGAGACACCACTCATGTCGTGGATTTATCTACCTTAGACTGGCGAAAACCGAGAGAAAGGCCAGCCCCGCCGTGCGCGTCTCGGCGTCGCCATCGACAACTTCGATCGCACGTCGGTCGTAGCGTATGCCGAGCTGAGCAGTGAGTTCGTAACCCAAGTAATCCCTCCGGTTGGTCAGCTGTACGGCCAAGACTGTGCCTCTGAAATCTCCGGTTCGCTCCCCCGCCCCCAGTTTATCCTCGCCGCCTATGAGACTGTAGAACTGGCGCTGTTCAACGCCGAGGTCAACACTAGAGCTCACCAAAAGCGGGAAACGCACTAAGAGCGACCACAAAGCGTCCCAAGAGCGCCGCTCAACCAAGTCGCGGTTAAATGGCACCTGGCGCAGAAATTCGCTTTTGAACCTAGGCGAAATCCACAGCTGTTTCCAGTTAAAGGCATAGTCAATTTTGTCGATTAGCCCAATGAAGCCCGAGGTCTTACGGCCATTGCGCCCCTCCGGACCGAGCGGGTCGAAAAGCACCACTGGATCCCCTTCCGCATCGAGCATCCTTTCCCCGGCCTCATCGAGGGCAAAGACTACATCCGCATCGCGCTGGCGCCACCACTCCCATTTAAAGCGGTGCCGCGTGGCCCAGCGTCGTGGACTCTTGTATTCCCAGTCGGCATAGAACGTATTGATCCAAGTGTCCTCGGCGGCCAGAAGGTCGGGTACGGGAACGTTGCGCCCGCTGACCTCTTCGACGACGCTACCCAACTCCAATTCAGGTATAATCCACTGTGAGAGCGGGTCGGGGATGGTGTCCTCAGCCCTTTTGAGCATGTCATAGACCCGCAAGGCACCCCAAGTAGGCCCAGCCCGCTGATAGGTCAAAATTCCATAGGCCGTCTCATTGCGGCGATCGGTTTCGCGCTGGTCCTGATAGAGGAAACCGCCCATCAGGCGCATTTCTGGATTGACTTGAACTCGGGCGTAGGTATTGTAGCCCCAGTGGTCCTTTTTGTAGGGATAATCGGGCAAGTCGTCGTTTTCAAAGCGCTCGGCCCAACCATTGTTATTTAGGTCAATGCCAAAAAGAAACTCCGGCCGGTCTGAGTGATAGCGCAGGAAAGGCTCTTCATAGTCGGGAAAAAGATTCTCCCGGTCGCCGTTGCTGTTCTGGTTGAAATCCGAGATGAAATCTCCGTTCTCGTCGTAGCCAGGGAAAACCGCTGGATCGGCCACGCCCTCGGAAGTCACCGTGAAGTTGCTGATCGAGGTCGTATGCGGCGGAATCAAGCTTCCCTGAAAAATCCGCAATTGGTCCGGGTGCCGGTCGTGGTCGTCGTTGTCGTCGACGAAATCGTAGAGCAGGTTGGTGGACTCGGGCGAGTAGTCGGCCACGCCGCGGCCATCGACCGGCAGCACACTGGTAGAGTACGTCTCATCCATGCCGAAGCCCTCTAAAAAGAGCAGCCACGGACCAGACTTCCGCGCCAAGTTGAACATCCAGCCGAGAGCGGTCTCGTCATCGACGATGCCCGAGAAACTCTCGTGCTTTTTGCGATTGATCGCAGGATATTGACGGTATTGGTTGCTGACGTTGAACTCGCCGTAGAAGTCGAAGCCGAAAAAGTCGCGCAGCTCGGCGCTGGCCCCGAAGATCTGGCTGGCCGTCGGCAGGCCGTAGTCGATGACGACCTCGCGCTGATTGAGTTCGTTCTTGATATTGCCCGGTGCCCGCTCCATGACGATGAACTGAGGCTGGCCCGAGCGGTTGGTCTGGCGATCGGACGACACCTCCACCCGGTAATCATTGGCCAGCACCAAGCGAAATCTCACGTTCTTGATGGTGGTAATCGCGTCGGCGGCCTCGGTCAGCGTCAGCCCTAGATGCTGCTGCAAAAGCAAGCGCAGGGAGCCTTCCTCAGAGGCTTCATCCTCGGGTGCCAGTACGTACTTGAGCACGATGCTCTCAGCGCCATCGGCGCGCAAAAAGCCGTCGCGTAGCTCACCGCCATCGCGCACCGGGCGAAAGCCTATGCCGCTGCCGATGATGGTGGTATCGCGCGCTACTAGCTGTACGCTATCGCCGACTGTGACCTCGCGCATTAGGGTAGTAGTAATTTCCACGTCGTCGCTGAAGAGCACCGCCCCTCCTTCGCCATCTTCGGGCGAATCATCTGCAAGCCTAACTACCAGTAGGTTCAGTTGGCGGTCGAGTTGACCTGAGGTCAACTGGCCTTTGAGTGGGTTGCCCTGAAAACTTTCGCGTGCACCGTTGCCGTTGTGGACGTTGACCAACGTTAGCCCCAAGGTCGCTTGGTCGACCACGTCGAGTTCAAAACGGCCAGCTGCCAAGTTGGAAAAATTCTCCAACGAGGCCGTCGGGACATCGGCGTCAATATCGACGATGGGCAGGGTCACCCGCGAAAACAGGCCCGTAGCCCGAGTTCGTCCCGCTGCGAAACTGGTCACCACGCCATTGAAGCCGACCTTGTTGAAGGTCATTGGCGTCAACGTGGTGCGGATCTCGTCGCCGACGATAATCGAATAGCTATAAGTACTGGTTTGGTCTGAGGTGATAATCAAGCGGTCAAACCAGCCCGCGTAGCGGCCTGTCTTGGTGACCGAACTGCTTTCGAAAGCACGCGGCTGGGTCTGGCGCCAATCGTAGACGAGGTAGCCGCGGGTGATAAAATCCCCGTAGGCGTCGTAGAAGTAGTTGCCATCGAGATTGCGGTCTAGGTAGCGGCGGTAGGGTTCTCTGGCGTAGTTGGTGTAGCTCCATTGGCGACGCCCGTGCTCACTGAACAGCTCCTGCGGCATGTACCAGCGCATAACCGTCGGGTCTAGCACGTCCATATCAACTGCTGCGCCGACCGAGGAGTAGCGCACCTGCTCGGCCACGCGATACCCCAGGCGGTTGCCGTAATCCATGTCTTGGGCCTTTGCTTCGCCTAGCGCCAAGGATAGGACGAAGGCGAAAAGCGCCGTGAGCCTCGACATCATTCGCACCCGTCTCATGTTACTCTAGCCCGGCGAAGACCGTAATAAAACTGGTCGTCTCGTTGCTGGTCTCGTCGCCAATCACGAAAGTACCTGGTCGTTCGCTGTCCTCAATCACCTGTTCAGTGAAAATCCGTCCATAGCGCAGACCAATCTGGGTCGTCAGCCGGTAGCCCAAATAATCCGAAGTGGTCGAGAGCTGTACGGCGACATTGGTCGAACTCAGGTCGCCCGTCTCCTGCTGGCGACCGGCGGCAATAAGCGCGTTCTCGTCCACGCTCTGGTCGCTGAACCACAACTGCTCTAACCCGGCCTGAATAATCGTGTGGCGCAGTACCGGCAAAGTCGCGATCAACTGCGCCGTCGCCGTCCATTCCTCGCGATCGTCTTCTGCAACGAGAAAAGCTGTCTGGCGCAGAAGCTCGCTTTTGAACCTCGGCTGCAAGTCCAAACGCCCCAAGCCGTAGGTGTAGTCAACCTTGTTGATCAAGCCCAAAAAGCTGGAGTTGTCCTCCATCAGGCGGCCGTTGGCGTCGCGGGTCTCGGCTTGGTTCTGGCGGAAGGTCTCCCACTTGAGCTTATTGACCAAGTTCAAGCCCTCAATGCCCTTGTAGTCGAACTGCACAAAGGCGGTGTTGATCCAAGTATCCTGCGCCGAGAGGATATCTCGGACTACGGGCTGGATCGGTGCACCCTCAAAGGGCGTAGGCTCGCGGCGGGCATCGGGGATAGTATCCTTGGCCTGTTTGATCATATCGAAGACCCGCAGGCGCCCCAAGCCCGCGTAGTTCTTGTCAAAAGTAAACATCGCGTAGTTGGTCGCGTTGGTCGCGTCGGTTGTCTGCGACGCTTCATCGGTGCGACCGACAATCAGCCGAGCCTCTGGCAGCAGGTGCACCCCACCAAAGGCATTGAATCCCCGACGATCAGGTTTATAGGGAAAGTCGGGCAAGTCATCGTCCTCAAAGCGATCGATCCAGTTGTTGTTGTTGAGGTCAATGCCAAAGAGAAACTCCGGCCGATCGACATTGTAGCGCAGGAACGGCTCCTCGTAATCGGGAGTGATATTGCCTACAGTGGCATTGTCGTTCTGGTTGAAGTCGGAGATGAAGTCGTTGTTCTGGTCCCAACCCGGATAGATTGCCCGGTCGTTGATCGTGCCGAAGCGAACCCAGTCGGGGTAGCGATCTTGATCGTCGTTGTCGTCGACGAACTCGTAGAAGTGCCGCTGGCTATTGTCGTATTGCACGTCGCCGTTGGCGTTGACCAGAAAGGTAGTGGTCGAATAAGCTTCATCAATGGCGTAGGCTTCGCCATAGAGGAAGTAGGGAAAGTCGTCGCGCGAGGCGCTGAAGTACCAGGCGTCGGATGACTCTGAAGAGATCGCGTGTTTCTTCCCCTCGTTGAACAGCGCGGCGTTGGGGTACTGAGCATAGCGCTTGTTGCGGTCCCACTCGCCGTAGAAGTCAAAGCCGAAGGCGTCGGCCCCCTCGATGGTAAAGCCGCCGATTAGGTTGGCAGTCGGCAAGCCATAATCGAACTTGATCCGCTGCAAATTGGAGATGTCCTTCACGTTGCCCTCGGCGCGCCGCAGCACTACAAAGGCCGGCTGGCTGTTGTCGATTACTTCGCTAGTCAGCGGGGCCGCTGGTACCGCCCGCTGGCCCGTCTGGCGGTCGGACCACAATTCGACTTTGAAGTCGTTGTCCACCACGTAGTTGAAGTCTACTCCGACAATGGTCGTCGGATCTGGACCAATATAAGCCGGGTCGTTGAAGTCGTAGTTGACGATGATTCGCTCTGGGCCATCCGCAGCCAAAAAGCCCGGACGCC
>JAPOYQ010000091.1:6298-10800 GCA_026706505.1 Gemmatimonadota bacterium | reverse complement strand
CGAGCGTGTGGGCCGCGTTCTACGCGCTCTGGCTCCAGATCCGCGACGGTGGGCCCCACTCGGAGCGTCAGTTGGTGCAGGTGGTCGAGCAGTACGAGGCCGATATGGGCTGGACGGCCCGCGCCGCGCGCGAGTTGATCCGCAACGCCATCGACGCCTACCACACCACGCGCATCGACCGCTATGTGGCCGAGTTCGAGGTGGGACGGTTCGAGGCGGCAGAAGCGGGCATCTACGCCCAAGTAGTGCCCCAGGTCGCCCAAGGCAAGCTCTCGCTTCAAGACGCGGCCCTGCAAGTCGAGCACAAAGAAGCAGGGACTTAACTAGCCGAAACACGAGCTTGGTAAGGCGGACCCAAGCGTGCATTCGGGCCGCAGCATTGCGGCCCTCAACCCCCCACGTCGGCGCTTGGCGCAGGCGTGAGGGGTCCGGCCATCCCGCCGAAAAACCACAGGAGGCACAGAAGATGCCAACCCCCCAACAGCAGCACGAGGCCGAACTGTTGGCCACCTACCTAGAGGCGCTGGCCCGCACGTCGCTTAATGCGGCGTCTTCGCTGCGCTCGCTGCGCGACAAGGGCAGAGTCAACTATCGACTGCTACACATCCGCATAGGGCGCGTACTCGAGAATGCGCCCCCCAGTGAGGTCTGCCGCGAGGCAGATCGTCAACCCATCGCGCAGGAGGCATAAAGCCGTGTCCTATACCACCAACCGGCTGAAGGAAGCCCTGGCGAAGCTGGCCGACGTGGACGAGGCCATCGGCGATCTGATGCGCTGCGAGAAGTCGGCCACAGATAACCTCAAGGCCGCTTTAAACCACACCCGCACGGCCACCGCCTTGCTGGAGGCGCAGGTGGTGGGGCCATGCACCCGCGCCTTGACCCCCGAAGAAAGGCGCGCCTTTCCAACCGGCTACACAGGCCAGAAGGCCCCCCGCTTCGGGTCCGAGCAGGACGGTTGCATCGGCTACGGCCAGACCGAAGCCGAAAGCCGCCACCAGCTCCGCCGCGAGCTTTCCTATATCACCCGACACAAGGAGGATCGACCATGACCGCAACTGCGACACGGCAAGCGCCCACCGGCGTTCCCAAAGGCGGACCTGTCCGCCGCTCGTTATATTGAACTCGTCGAGCAAGGGACGATCCCTGGCCCCTGCTCGCAGATGCGCACCAGACGATAGGAGACCAAACCCGATGCCTACCACCGACCTTGCTACCACGGTACTCTCTGGCCCGCTTTCCAAGCCTCTGAGCGAAGATGCCCATCGGCTGATGGAAGTCAGCATATCAGAAAACACCCGCAGGGCCTACTCGGCCGCGCTTTCGAGGCTGGAAAGCTACCTAGAAAGCCTGTCCGATCCGACGCTGACCGATGAGTCCTTGGCCAACTACTTGGCCTTGCTGCACGAGTCGGGCCACCCCAGTCAGCGCACCGACCACCAGCCCCGTCCCCTGTCGCCCCCCAGTCTGGCGCTGATCTGTCAGGCCGTCCGCTTCGTCGAAAGGCTCCAACAGCGCACCACGTCCGTGGTCGGCCCCATGACCGACCGCGTACTGGCCGGCGCCAGGCGCGAGGGCAAACAGCGCGGGCGCGGCCAAGTGGCCGCCATCACCCGCGAGCATCTGGCCGTCATGGTCCGCGACGCCGAGCGCAAGGACACCGTCGCCGGCGCGCGCGACGCCGCCCTGTTCCGGGTCATGTCCGACGCCCTGTTGCGGATCTCGGAGGCCGTGCATATCGACTGCGAGCATATCACCGAAGAAGCCGACGGCTCCGCCCGCTTGCTGGTGCCCACCAGCAAAACCGACCAGGAAGGGCGCGGGGCCGTGCTGTATCTCAAGCCCGGGACCCTCCACGCCATCCGACACTACCAAAGCCTCGCAGGGTTCATGGAGGGGCCGCTGTTTCGGCGGATGCAAAAAGGCGACCGGATCGATCCCCTACGACGGCTGACGGCTGACGGGGCGCGGCTGGTCATCAAAGCGGCCGCCCAAGCCGCCCACATCGCCGGCGCGTCCGGCCATTCGTTCCGCATCGGCACGGCCCAGTCGCTCGCCGAGAAAGGGGCCGGCCTCGTCGATTTGCAGAATGCGGGCCGATGGAAGAGCGCGGACATGCCCGCGCATTACACCCGAGGGCAGGCCGCCGGTAAGGGAGCCGTCGCACGGCTGCTCAAAGACGTATGAGGGAGGCCGAAGATCGGCAACGAGTACGCGCGGTCGTGGACGCTATGGGGCAAGACCTATAAAGCACGATGCAGCGGGCAACACATGAATCCTAGGGTAAGCCCCGGACTTTTTCGGCGTCTGGGGCTTTTTGTTGGCCGCAGGATACCAGGGGCGCAAAAAAGGTAGAAACACCGTCAACCATACCAAAAGAGCCTGTTCCGTGTTCCAAGGCCAACAAGGGCGAATTGCGCCCCGTTTTTATGCGAAAAGGCCGTGTCCGACATGGCCGAGGGATGTCCGATGTCGGACATGGGGGATCGTCGCCGATTTATGGCATAACTTATTATCTTTATTAGGCATTGTGCCTAATTACCACGCCATGTAGGGCCGACAAAAATAAAAAATATCGGCCCCCCCCGCGCGAAGAAGCAGCCCTTTCGGACAAAGCTCCCCTATTGGGGTGTGTACGCGCCGTTGGGCCTATTGGACCCGCAGAAGCGGCCTAGGAAGCCCCTCGCGGCGGCCGGTTGGCTGTTTTCGGGGCGACGGAAGTCTTGTATCTTCTAGACAGTCTAGGATTCCTTTTCAAGGAGCGTCTTCAATGATTTGCGCCCTGCCGACCTGCTCAAAGGTGATTGACCCAGCACGACTTCAACGGTATCCGAATACCAAGACCTGCTCGCCGGGCTGCGCAAAGGAAGCCCGCAAGGCATACAAGGCCCAGTGGATGCGCTTGTATCTGAAGAAGCAGGCCGACCTGCACGGGCATCCCCGCTATCAGGAGCTCTGCCAGTTGGAAGCGACCGGCCGTAGCCTCGATGCGTGGATGCTGCGCGGTAAGATCATAGAGGAGGTCGAGAAGGCCCACCAGGCGCGCCGGGATCAAGTCGCCCAGGGGGAGTGCCTATACTTCTCACCGCAACGATGACACAGCCACAACAAAAGCGATGCCAAGCGCCGGGGTGTAAAAAGCCGATCCCGCCCGAGCGCCTGCGTCGGCATCATTCGGTCAAGACCTGTTCGGATGATTGTGGGGTCGCCCACCGCAAAAACACCAACTCAAGGCGCAAACGCCACCAGCGGCAAGCCGCCGGTCGCGCATGGCAAGGCTTCCCATACGACTACCATCTGCGGCTTTCCTGCTCGCGGCCGTTGAAAGAATGGTTTGACGCCTCGATCCCCCAAGGGCAGACCGCGGTCGCTTGGCTGCGCGAGATTTTGGTGACCTTGATGCGTACCAAGGGGGGACTGGGGATGTGGGCGCTCAACGAGCTGGTGGCCATCGCGCCGCCGTCGGACGACGAGCGCGAGGCCGACATCACAGCGCATGGAAGCCAGGCCCTCTACAGCGATATTCCTTCGCTTTTGTGGGGCTCAATCCACCAGCGGGCGGCCGAGGAGGGCTTTAACAAAGCGGCCCCGTGGCTTAGGAGGGCCATTTGTATAGCCGTGCAGACGAAGGAGCACTGGAGACCGCAGACCCCGGCCCAGCAGCTCAAGCTCGCCTACGTCGCCTTTTGGGTCGCCGGACGGAAGGACGAGTTCTTCCTACGGGTGGCCAACGCTTTGATAAAACACCAATACACCGGGCATTTCGACCATGATATACGACCGCGTTCCTCAAGATGGGGTGTGTCCCCCACCGATCTGAGCGACCACCCTATTCTTCGGGACGACCGTTGCTCAGTGCCAAAGCACGTTCTGCTCGACAATCTTAATAGTATCGTCCTCAGTTTGTACCACCAAAGAAAGCGCAGCGAGGACCTCGAACTGCTATTCGTTACGGCCATCCTTGACAAATGCGATCCCCAGGTAGGCTGGGCCGTCTTTCGGTAATAGTCAGAGGGGCTCAAACCAGAGCCAAGTCGGGGAGGAACGTGCTATTCAGGGGGGGTATAAACCGCTGAGCGAGCCGCCCAATGCTCCTCAGATTCTCCTCGGCGTCTCGTTGGTCGCGGCTTGGACTCGTGTTTTTCGGGGTCGTAGTGAATCAGGGGATCGTTTTTAGGCCGTAAAAACAGCTCTGTAAGTGCCCAGACCAACGCATCCAGACGGTTGGGCGACCGCTTCCCCCGGCCCGTGTAGGTGCACATTTCGTCTTCCAAAGAGGCGAAGTGGCCTACATGGGAGACCTTGCCCTGCTCGTAGAGGGCACTGACGGGTTCGGCGCGGGCCTTCTTACCCTCGGAGGCCCGCACTATCTCGACGGGGAGGTTCGGGTCAACCGTATAGATGGTATGGCGCACCATCTCGCCGCCGTTGTTTGCCTCGGCCACGATCCGGTCTGCGCCGGGTTGGTGGTAGGCTTCCTCGACCACCTGCGCCCACCTGCC
>JAPOYQ010000091.1:0-6288 GCA_026706505.1 Gemmatimonadota bacterium | reverse complement strand
GACCGGTCGTCGAGCACATAGCCGCGCCCGTCGCTGCCTTCCCCACAGACGACGATGCCCGTTTCGCTGCCCTCGTCTTCATTGGGCAGCCAGATGCCTGATGCTTCGTTGCCTTGCGGATCGACGCCAATGACTTTGCGAGAGTAGGTGGGTTGTTCCGCCGGCTTGTGAATCCGCGTTTCGTTGATAGCCGACAATTTCCACAGGACCCCTTTTATGTCCTCCAGTAATTCGCCATCAATCTCTTGGCGTCCACGCTCCGTGCCGGCGTAGCGTTGCTCTATTCGCTGGATGAACTTGGCTGGTAGATGGGCCGCATTCGCATACGTGTCCGCCTGGACGGTGACGCAGCTGGGATCATTCATCAGCTTAATCAAAGCGGCCACCGGCCGCGGTGTGGTCGTTATGACGTACTGAGGGTTCTCTTCCAGTCGTAGCGCGAACTCCAAATTAGCAAGGGCCTCCTCGGGATATTTCCACTTGGCAACCTCATCGCACCAAGCGGCATCGTGCTGCGGACCACGCAATTGGCCGGGGCTATCACCAGAGTAAAGATCAGCCCGTGCGCCCGATTTCCAGATTAGCTCGCGGTTTTCGGGATGATACTCGGGGCGGTTGTCGGGTGGGGCACACGCTAAGAGGCCAGACTCGCCCTCGACCATGATTTTGCGACCATCATTTTCCGTCTCCGCAACAAGGGCCATCCGCCGGTACCCTTCCCGTTCTTTTTGGAGAATCCACTCGGCACCCGGTCGCGTCTTCCCACTACCGCGACCACCCATAATCAACCACACCGACCAATCACCCGGCGGCGGCAATTGGTCGGGTCTGGCCCAAGACTCCCAATCATACAGGAAAGCCAAGGCCTCCACGGGGGTCACCTCGTTGAGCCACTCGTCCACGAGCTGCTCAATAGGACGGCCGGTGTCCTGTGCCTGCTGCCGGAAGGCGTAGGCAAGCAGCACAATCTGGGAAAGATTAGCTTGGCTCATCGGTTGTGGGCTCGCTGGGCGACGGATGCCGCCGGGTTGGGGATCTGGGAGGGCCTGACGACAGCCTAGAGGTTACCTGCAATATCTTCTCACGCATTCGTTCGCGGGCACCTTCAGCTTCTTTCTTCACGGCGGCGGCACCGTCTCCCTCAAACCGCTCGAACTTTTCGGAAATCTTGAGGCGCACGCTCCCTGGTGTTTTAGGATCATCAAACATCTCTTGTAGAGCCTTCGCACGACCTCTCCGGCTCGACAGCGGCAGATCGCCAATGTACGATTCCGCACGCTCGCGCTCGGCTTCCATCAGAGCATTCCAAGAAGAATCCTCCGTGCGCCAACGGTAGAGCACCCGAACATCAACGCCTACCCGGTCCGCAATCCATCCAAGGGTTGTGTATTCGGGATCATTGCGCGCCCGTTGTTCGTTGGCTACTAAGTAGCGGCAGGCGAGCTGCTTGCGCTGGTCCAGTTCGAGGCGCTGTATTGTTTCATTGGAAAGAGCCGCCAGTTGCGCATCAGAGAGTTTGTCAAGGGAAAGACCCTCATGCGCCGCCTCATCCTCGTCGTCTGGGAGTGGAATTACCTTAGATTCACTCATGTATTACCCCTTTCTTTTGGGCCGATACACAAATGTTCAGGATTATCTTACTAAAAGAGAGAAAAAAATCAACTTACAGAGGACGGCCTCCGTACCCTTTCGCCCTTTTCCGGGTCAAGCCCAAGCCGAGAACACACCAACGCCCCAGCGGTACGGGGCTCCCACCGGGGCGTCTAAACTTCAAACGGACGTAATACGGTAACGCCGCTGCATGGATGAGCTAGAATGTATGTTTAGAGATGTGTTTCCAACGGATAGTCCCAAAAGCGTCGCGCGGACCCCTCAGACAAGCGCGTACACAACCGGGGTCTGGCGCATGTTGGTTGTGACCCAACTCAAAGCCCGGTTAGATGGCCGGCCATTGATCGCGCCGCTCTAGGAAAAGGGACGGGACCAGGGTAGTGTGTTCGTTTGAAATTACACGGAGTTGTGTAGCCTGAAAAGGCCCTCTGGTGCGCTCTGACCAGAGGGCCTTTTTCTATTAAGGCTGAATGGTGTCGATCCAGCGTCCTTTTTCATCGGCTACTTTGATGGGGCGGCGCACGATATGACATCGGGGCTGGGGTTTTGGGGGATGTGGCTTGGCTGCGGCTTTTTGCTGGAAGGTATAGGGATCGGCCGCTTGGAGGTTGACTTGGTAGCCCAAATCGAGCATGGCCGCCGCGGTGATGATGGATAAGGGCGTTTTGTAAGGCCAAACCCACCCGTAGATCATCAGTTCATCACCGAGGACGGAGTCTTTCCAGTGTGCGCCGCCGCCGTCGTCGATGGGCACATAACCGCCCGGATAGGCACCTGCTGACAACGCGAGAAAAATACTTCGCGTTATGGATCCTTTGAACGTATTGTCCCGCTTGTTTCTAAGCCCGAGTTGGTCCCAGCTTGATAGATCGAATCCGAGGCAATGGCCCATCTCGTGCATGATGAGCGAAAAATCGTCTTTGTAGTCCGGCGCAACAGCCATCTCTGCGATGATGGGTAATTTACCAACACTTCTCACCCAAGGTCTCCACGCCAGACCGGCTGTGTCTTCTTCAAGGTCCATGACTCGTATGAACACTCTCAGATCGTCCACTTTATCGTCCACGGAATAGCTCGCTTCCAAAAGAGGACTCCAGTCGTTTGTTGGGTCGTAGGTAAAGTCGATGTCCTGTACATCTCCTGTGATGACCTCTTCCCAGCGATCGGCGGCATTGCGATAGACTTTCTTTTGCTCAAGGGACAAAATCGGGTCGCCTGGCATTCTCAAGAAGACCAGCTCGATGTTGAAGTCGGATTCGGTCTGTTGGTTTCCGCCTATCCCGGAAGGAGCTTTCACCTCAAAACGCATTGTGTCTAGAGGCACTCCAGAATACGTCTGAATCACCACGGCGGCTGTGCCGGGCCGACAAGCAGCCAAGTGAAACCGGCCTCCTTGAGGCAGGGTCAGCGAATTGTTTGCCATCGTCTCCCATTGGCAATAGTTGGTAGTGGACCTCCTGTGGGTTATGGTCAGCACGGGGTCGGCTGTAAGCCCCGTTGGATTTATCACGATCCGCAATTGATCCAGATCCGGAAGGTTACTTTGAACCTGAAACGGATACCACGTACCATCCGGCTTGAAGTCCACGTTGGCCGGGGAAGGCACCAGCCAAGCGTCAATGACATATTTGGCCGCTGGCGAAGGAGCGGAAACAGGATCGTCTTTTGAGCAGGAAAGGACGGACGCAAAAAGGGCGAGGGACAACAAAGCGCGGAACATGGCAGCCTCCTTGTGATAGAAAGGAGACCCGGACTTCTCGCAGGGATGCCGGGCCTTGTGCCATCACGCAGAGGCTGCGAGAAGTCCTACTTATTCACCTGAGCGCTAACGAGGGAGCTACCCTCGAACAGGCTTAAATGGCTCTTGTATTCAGCAGGAGGTAGTGTGTTCGTTTGAAATTACACAGGAGAGTGTAGGCATGCAAAAGCGGCGCGGGTGCTCGATCCACCCGCGCCGTTGTGCGTCGCCGAATCTTGTGCTTATCCCTATTGAAATGCCTCTTTGAGTTGTTCCCCATAAAAGGCGGCGAGGTCCCCTGATGTCGCGTCTTCGGCTGATGCCGCGTCCAGGTCGTGGATGGTAGAGACCCCAACGATATAGTCGCCTTGGGTAGCGGCAGAGTATCCCTCCACTTTTACGTAATACGTGCCTGGCTGGACTCGCGCGAACAAGAAAAAGTTGTGGTTGCCGGGATTGAAACCATCATCATTGCGATCCAAAACCTCGCCACTGGCGTTAAAAAGCGTTGCCTTTGTGTCCGTCTGTCCCCAAGAGCCCACGCCTAGCCAGACCGGGCTGGTCACGTTCAGACGAAAATAATCCACGTCTTGGGCCGTTAGCCGATACGTCGGCGATCGCCAAATGACGGCCGCGGTCGATCCGGCCGGCGCATAGGGCACGGTAAGGGCCGTGGCCGTGGCAGGCGTATTGCCTACATCGTCGCCGGTGGGCGATGGAGGAGGGGTTGGAGTCGGCGTCGGGGTTGGGGTCGGCGTCGGGGTCGGACCAGGAGACGAGCAGTCGGCCCTGTACACGCGGCCGGCGATGGTGACTTGATCCGAAAGAATCAATTGGCCCCCCGACAAAGAAACGGGAATAGATAGGGTAATGGTTAAGTCTTGCTGTGTGGCCGTTGGCTTGGCCGCCACGCGCCGGTAGGCCGCCCCGTTGATCGACACCGTTTCCCACGGCGCAATCTCTTCTTGGGCCGCTTCGGGGTTTTGGGCTGTTGGGGAGGAGCAGGAAAGGACGAAAAGGGCAGATAAAGCCCAAAGAGCGAATCGACAGGCCATGACGTATCTCCTTGTGGCACTTAGAAGATGGATGCCTGACCCTCCAATAGGTGCCAGGCCATGCCACTAAAGAAGCGAGACAAGTCTGCCTCATTCGCCCGCGGTGCGGGGAGCGACCCCGCACCGTCTTACGGCCTCTGCAAAAGACTTAGTGGCACTTGTATTTTAATTTAAGGGTATAGAATGACATAGACGTGATATTCAAGGCTTTTTCCTGTGATATTATTGTGATATTTTGCCCGAAAAGGTATAATTAGCCCCGGCTGGGCCTACTGCGCCTTGCATCTCGTGGCCCCGTCCAGTCGAGCCCGACGACCCTGGACCGAAGGTCGAACGCAGTCCATAGGAGGTGAGACGTTGACGAAAGCCGACCCACGCAACCCACAGGTAGAGATCCTCCGAGACCGTCTGTCCAGGCTGAGCGAGGCCAGCCTTCGCATCAAGGTAGTGTACCTGTTTGAATTTTTTCGGGGGTTTCTTCCCTTTATCAGAGGACTGGAAATTTCAAACGGATACCCATCTCCTTGTGGCACTAGGAAGATGCCCAGCTCTCCAATGGGTGCCGGGCCATGCCACTAGTCTGCGCAAAGAAGCGAGACAAGTCTGCCTATTCGCCCTTGGTGCGGGGAGCGACCCCGCACCGTTTTACGGGCTATTTTATTTAGCAGATAACCCGACCTGCATGGGCTCTGCACAGACTGAGTGGCACTGGTAATAATACGTCAGATTTCGATTTCAGTAAACCAGTCGGACACACATGTTTTCGCGTGGGACCCAACCCTAAAACCACGTTATGTAAACCATATGCATAAAGTGCATCTCGCGCAAGAGGGTTCCAATCCATCAGATCAGAGTCCCTAGGACCAGACGAAAATTTCCGGTTTATCCGCCGACATGGCGAAGAAGAGGGCCAACACGACGCGGCGGCGCAGGCCTGCTAGGCGTTCTACTTTGTGGATGTTTTCGGTGCAGAATAAATAGAGATTGCCCGGCGGTAACCAGACTTGGATGAGGGAGATGCGGTGCTCTTCTGATAAGGGCGAGTTATCGCGGCTCTGTAATGGCTCTCCTAGTCGGCCTTGCTGACCTTCAGTTTGATCTTATCGCGCAGTATCGCTGGCCTTGATGCATCGGCGATTTCTCGACCAGTTCCCCACCTTCCAACCTTCCCAACTTGTACAACTCAAAAAAGCTAGCACGCGACAGCGCCCGAGGCGTATCAACTCGCCCGGCGGTTGTGGACGGTTCCCGATTGGGTAGTAGTTGCGTTTGAAATATTATTGTCCCCAAGGAAACAGGAGTCCAACCTAAACATTGCGAAATTGCGCTTACGAGTTGAATCCACACTTCTTAGTTATAGAGAACGTACAATGTCCCAGGTTTTACTCTTTCTATCAACTTTTTATGGACAGGAATCCTCTTGGCAAAAACCGTGCCAAAAACGCGGTTTTTTTCGTACTAGCCCACCACCAAATCATCTTGCATAAGTGGTTGTTTTCTATATAGGTATGGATAGATTGTTCCTAAATTAGCGAGTACTCATCCTATCTATGCCTATGCTGGTTGAAGGCTCGTTAATGCTATCCATCAGCCGGACCTATCCGATTAACCCAATATAGTCAGCGATAGAAAGTATATAAGCTACTGGTGCGCCGGCCAGTTTTGTGCGGCGTACCATAATCCCACGTGTGCTGCGTGCGACGAGGTTTGGTTGTTCTGTCATGCCAAAAACGATCAACCCAGTCTTGGAACGCTTAACTCAGCGCCAGAAAAGGAGGTAAACCTCATGTATCGTTTTGAGCCTGATCGTTATTATAAAACGACTGACCCCGAACTCGCTGTGATCGCCACGCGAGGTACGCTGAGTCAATGGCGCCATCAAGG
>JAPOYQ010000647.1 GCA_026706505.1 Gemmatimonadota bacterium | reverse complement strand
TCCGTGCGGAGCGTGTGGCGGGCGGCCAGCGTTTCTAGGCGTTCGCCAGCGCGGACCCGCTGCAAGAGCTGTTCCGCCTCAGCGCGGGTCGCCACTAGCACTTCCGCCATCTGAATCTCTTCCAGTTCCATGAACATTTGCGGATGGTCGTCGTAGTACTGGCGGGCCATGGCGCTGTCAACTTCGGTTCGCTGCACGACCTCTTCCCTGCGGAGGGCTTCGAGCAACAGTGATTTTTTTTTGTCCTGCAACCAGGCCGCTATGGTCGAATCTTGGTCCAAACCTTCCTGCAATGCCGCTTGATAGACGAGGACTCGCGGCAAGAGGTCCCGGTGGACGAACTCGGCAATCCCACTGCTGTCGAAGGAAACCGAGCGGATGAACCAATAGGCGTTATAGGTTTCGGCGAAATCCAGCAGCGTTACCTGTCCGCCTTTGAAGCGGCAGAGGATCACTTCCTGCTCTTCGGGATTCAACAGCATTCCCCGACCATCGGATTCGGCCATTCTATCGACCAGTAACCGGATCGCCTCGCCATCTAGCTGTGCGTTTAGTCGGTCTTTGAGCTGTGCGATTAGCCCATTCCAGCGGGTGCGAAACTCATTCCAGTACTGCTCGCGCAAGAAGGCCGCTCGGTAATGCGTAGGTGCCGGACCTTGGGACAGCACCTTGAAAATCTCGTAGTGTTCCCCCACGAGTAAGGGCTGACTCAAGTCTCCAACCTGTAGGTCGAATACCTGCTCTCCCACTTCTATGGGCAGGCCCATCTCCTCCAAGTTGCCGCGCCCGTACCAGGCATCGAGTACCCCGCCGTGGGTGGCTGATGGTGCGATGGAACGCCCGCGGGCCACCTCGGCAAAATCCCGCTCTTGCTCCAAGTCGCGCATGGCCTTTTGGGCTTCTGCCGCGCTGGCGGTGCGGATATGGGCCAAGCGCAGCATCCGATTCCACTTGTTCGTCGCAAACTCCTGACGCATACTGTCCACGGCGAGATCTACATCCGCGAGAATGGTCCGCACGGCGTATTCATCGACCAGTTTTTTGCGCCGTTCCCGCTCCCATTGGCGCACGAACTCCACGTTTTGATCCAGCCGCTGCTCCTGTGCGGCGATGAGCATCAACTTCATGTCGATCATCGTCTGCAAGTAGAAGCGCCACGCCTGGAGTCCCTCTTCGGGATCGCGGTAGTTGGCGGTGGACTCTTCGCGGAACTGGCGCAGATCTGCGAGCTCGATCTCTTCATCGCCTACCTTGGCGACCACATCGCCATCCACTTGCGGCCCGCAGCCACTCCACCACAGCGACGCGAGGGCGACTCCCACAACGGCCCGGGCGAACACCATTAGAGCTCCTCGGCGCGGCGTTGCTTGGCCAAGTACACTTCGCGCGTAAATGGATAGGTGATGTCTATGGTCTCCACTGGCTGATCGCGGTAGTCGAAGCGCAGCACCATCTCCGGGATCCGCACTTCGAACGCTTCGACATCGTTAGCTAGCGGGGCAAAGGCGATAAAACCTTCGCGTTCTTGACCACTGAAGATCATCTCGTCTTCTGGATACAAGGTGCGGAGCAGCAGGTCGCGCCGCTCGCGGAACGGAAGGAAGGTATTGCCCGCATAGCCTATGGCATAAGGGGCGAAGTACTCGTCTAGGGCCAGCCGGGTGAAGGCTTGGTAGCGTCGGCCGTTGGCGCTGGCAATCTCTATGGAATAGGGATTGAGCCACACCTTGGGGTACGCGTAGTTCTTGATCTTGAGCAGAAAGACCGTAAAGCGGGTGGGATACTCCTCTTCCCACCCTGGCTTCCAGTCGCCATAGGTGTAGGGATTGACCGGCGCGAGGTAGGGGTTGGGGTCGTGGAAGCCCTCCGGCCGCTGCGAGTGGCTGCCTAGCTGCCGGTTGAGCATGGTCACGGTCAGCGGCAACAAACTTACCTCCAAGCGATTTTTGACGAAGGTGATGCTGTGGTCGTCGCGGACGACGAAATCCGCTCCCGCCAAATTAGTGGCCGGCAATATGGGGCCGGCAAAGTGGCGATAGCCCAATTTGTGCCCGCATCCTGCGACGAGTAGCGCGGCGCACAGCAGACAGCCTATCCATGCTTTCATTGCGTTTGACTCTTTCCGTTCAATAGATCACGGCGACGGGCTGGAGGCGGACCTCAAGTCCCTTATCCGTTTCCACTTCCACACGCGCTAGGTACACGCCTGGGCGGACCAGTTGCCCTGCCGCGTCTCGACCATCCCAGTGAACCGCATGGCGTCCTGCGCCCTGCACACTTGGCGGTGCTTGCCATACCGGCCGCCCGTCGAGGGCATAGAGGCCCACCTGCACTTGGGACGACTCCCGCACCCGGAAGAGAGTGTATTGTATGGACAACAAGTCGTTTACGCCATCGCCTTGAGGGGTAAACGCGCCGTTACCCGCTTCGATGTCTCCTAGTACCCCGCCCGAGGAAGTGGCAGACGCCACGACGAGCAACTGATTGGAACCTAGCTCCGCGCTGACGTCCCCTCCTTCGATGCGCTGCAACAAGTTTGGCTCGTGGCGGTTGAAGACCTCGCCGCCAAATTCGCCAGCCTCGCCGTACAGCACGGCTTCGAGGCCGATGCGCAGCCGCTGATCGCCGCTCGGGTGCAAGGGGCGAGGCAAGAACACGACAAAGCCGCTTTCTTCGCGCAGCAGGCTATCCGGCTCTACGGCGCTGAGCGGGTCGCCCATCTCTAGATAGCGAAAAATAGCTTCCGCCGGTGCCAAAATGCGCACGGCGTCGCAGCCGATGCGGTCCGCGCTGGCAAATTCCACGCCTAGGTCGTACGTGAATGGGGTTTTCGCACCCGCGGGTACGCGCACTTGCCCTCCTTGGGGGTGGGGTTCCTCTGCGAGGACGATCTCTCCGACGACCCGGTCGGCCAACAGGGGCGCGATCTCGATTTGCAGGGAATCGAGGCGGGCGAATTCCCACAGCGCGTCCGTTTCTAGTTGTACGCGCAACTGAAAGTAGCGACCCCACGGCAGGCGCGGATTCTGGTCCGAATTCTCCAACGGTAGCGACCAAAAGCTCCAGTTTTCTAGGTCTGCAGCCACTGGGCCGCGATAGCCGACCGCTATGGTAGCGCCGCGCGTTTCTAGCGGTATTAGTCGATCCCATTGCTTCTTGGTTACCTCTACGTGGGCACCTAGATCGTCAAAGCCGAAATAAGCCGTTGGGGTGTCGTCGCGCCCCGTGCGGATTTCCACTTGGGCGCGGGTTGGGCCGTCGGATGGCAGCAGTTGTTCTCCGTCCTTGCTCCATTTGCTCAGCCCCAAGCGAACCTGTCCGAAGTTGACCTCTCGCCCCAAATCTATGACCTGTGACTCATAGGTTGCCTGCGGAGCAAAGCCCCGGCCGTAGATTTCCATCTCGGCAAAGGCCGAGCGCGTGACGATGGGGTCGCCGTACAGGGTAAACCCATCGGGTATGGCGATTAGGCGGAAGAAGCGGAGGTATTGCGTGGGAAACGCGATTTCGGTCACCGCGTCGGCATTGCGCTCCTCGTAGCCGAGGGGGATGGCCAGCGGACAGCACGGCCCGTTGCCCCGCCAGACGAACCCGCGCTCTATTTCCTCTTGCATAATGCCGGTCTCGGCTTTGGCGGCCGTCAGACTATAGGACTTGAGGATGTAATTGGGCCTGAAAGGCTCGTCGCTTTCGGGACTGACGCCTTCGGGAGGGAAAAAGACAAAGCGCTCTACGGGCACTTGGGTGCCCAAGTCTATGGTATAGAAAATGCCAGCTAAGTCCCGCCGCTCTATGTATGTGGTTGGATCCCCATCGACGAAGAGAAAACTTTCTGTGGCTTGGTATAGGACGTTGTGATTGATGTCCGTCCAGAAGCGCGGATGGCCGGAGCGGAATTGCGGGTCGGTGGGAAAGCGCCAGCGCTGCCAAGGGCCGAGCAGAGGCAAGATGTTTTCGCTCGGGTCGAGTTCAAAGGGCTGGAGTGCTTGGGAAGCGGCTGCGTCGTCTAGCATCAGGCTGAAGTCCGCCACGTCCGCCGGTGAAACACCGCCCTGCCCGCCAAACTGCCACCACTCTTGCGCCGCCCCGGGGCTGCAAACGCCCACCAGCACAACACAGGCTAGGATTGCACTTTTAAGAATTTCCAGATGGCTTCTCACCAGCCAGTCTCCGCAAGATGCTCTCCGTCGCCCGAACGGGCGACGCAAATGATTAAGGGGAAGGGGCACACGCGCCCCTTCCCCTCGGAACAGATGCTGCTGAACTGCTACTTGAGGCGTTCGGACATGTTGTTTTTGATGTGACCCCAAGTGTCGTTTTCCACGTTAGTCTCCGGCGCCGCCAGCGCCCAGAAGTCGGGCATCTGCGAAGCGTCGACGTCCTGCGACTGGCTGCCGTCGTTGATGTACATGGAGTGCTTGCGTCCACCGCCGGGGCGGTCGGCGTCGAGCGGGCGATAGCCAAGGTGAATCACGTCGTCCTCGGCGAACGTGTGCCGCGTGCTCTCGGCCTCGCTCAGGCCCCAGATGTCCCACAGGGCACCCCGCCACTCATAGGTGTACTCAACCGGGCCAACCGTCAGGTTCTCGGCACCCGCTGGCAGGACGGTCCACGCAGCCTCGAAAAACTCCGGCTCGACTCCCCAGAGCAGTTCTGTGGAGTCGATGAACTCTAGCTGGCTGTAGAAGAAGCAGGTCTGATTGGGCAACAGGGACTCGCCGGCCGGCGGGAAGATGCGCACGTGCCAGCGCTGGCCATTGCCGATCTGCTCGAGGTCGGAACCGAGAATGTTGCCGCCGAGGTGATCGGCGTCAACGGTGATCTGCAAGCAGTCGTCTTTCCACCACTCCTTGACGGGCGAATCGTACTTGAGGGTGTCATCGACAAAGCGCGCAAAGCCGTACCACTTGTTGTCTGGCTCCGCCGACCAAGCGTTGAGGATGGTGAAATCGTAGTCCGACAACTCGACGAAATCGCTGGCTCGGTCGAAGAAATCGGGCTGATTGAGGGCGAGAGCTGGGTCGTACCAACCCCAGTCGTCGTCGTTGCCGTCGATGGTGATGGCAGCCGGATCCGGCACCTGAGGATAGAACACGGTCACGCCTACGTGGGCAAAAGCGGCCGTGCTCAACAGGCACGCCAGCCCAAAAGACAAGGCGAAAAAGCTAAACTTTCTCATTCTATGCGCTCCTTGATTGGAAGAGATGGAAAAGGAAAAAGGGATGTGGAAAGTGTCTTTCAACAAGCTGTGCAACCTCCTTTCAGGATGAGGTGATTTTACATTATAAACAAAAAGATATAGATAGGCGAAGCAAATTTGCAGCAAAAAAGTTCGTTTTTTGCGGGCGCGGCAGCGCGGTTCTGACTTGGTAAGCAGGGGGAACGGGGCGTATATTGTCAGCCGATGACGCTCGCTGTCCTAAGCGGGCTTTCCCTCATTAGGAGATGGATCATGAGGCTGACAACCCTTTGTAGCAGAGGGCCAATTTTGCTGTTGTGGTGTATTTTCGCACTTGCGGAGTCCACGGCTTTTGCCCAGCTATCGACGGGCTTTCGGCCGGTTGAGGAACCGGGGATTCGCGGGGTGCGCATCCATCCTGGTGCCTTGGCACCCAACCGGCGCAAGTGGTACTTGCCGCAGAACCTGTACTACGAATACCAGTGGCGCGGCTGGGAGTACAGCAACTACGCACGCGACCACTACGAACGCTACGTCAACATCCTGCTCGAAGGTACCCGCAACTACAACCTCTTCGGGCAGTACATCAACCGCGGCTGGGTCATTTACGACTGGACCGAAACCAGCCCCCTGCGCCAAGGAAGTGCCCTCTTGAAGGGCACCCGCTTTGGCCGGTGGTTCGGCAGCCTCGTCATCTCGTCGGCCAGCCACGGCCAGTTCCACACCTCCCTAACGGTGGGCGACGCCATTCGCACGACGCTCACCCCCCTGACCTTTTCCAAGCCCACGTTCAATGGGTTGCAATGGGATTTTCTCGCCGACAAGTACGCGGTAACCCTCCTCGGCTCGCGGCTCAATGCGCCGGGATTTACTGCGCTCAACGAGGCGGGCGGGGCTTCGGCGATCGAAAACACGACCCGCCTGCTGGGGGCGCGCGGCGTGGCCCAAGTGGGCGATTTCGCCAAGCTGGGGCTGACGTGGGTCAATGTGTCCAATACTAGTAGTGAGCTAAGCCTTGGAGACAACTCGCTCAAGGGCCTGCTGACCGGTCCCCAGAACACGGGCAATGTCGAGCGGGTCATTATCCGCATTGCAGATGACTCGCCCGAATCCGAGGAAACCGGGGCCTCGTTTTTCGTTGATCAGGTGATCATCGACGGAGAGTTGCACCCGGAAATTGTGCCCTTGGTGCGCGGCGGCGTGCGGCGCGAGGGTATTCTGGAGGTGAGCGGCTCGGACGTAATTGAGCTTATCTACGACATTCGCAACGATTTTAGTCCAACCGAAAAAGTGGGCACCTTCCGCGAGGCCAAGAAGCTCGAATTCGAACTGGTGGTGTCCAACGACTACCGCATAGAGATCGCCTCCAACCTCCAGACCAATGCCCGGGGCGAGCAGGTTTTCTTGCCGGTGGCCCAAGCCCGCGACGAGATCACCGATGGCTCCAATCAGACCTTTGTGCGCTTTGCCTACGGCTTGCCGACTGGGCACGAGGTGATCGGCATGGACCTGGAACTGATCAATCTCGCCCACTTCGACCTGCGGGCCGAATGGGCCCTCAACCGTCGCTTTCGCCGCTTTCCCAACCAGAACTTTCGCAAGCTGCCCGCGTACAAGGAAACGGCCGAAGCCGGGTACGTCACGGCCTCGTACCAACGCTACCCCTTCTTTGCGTACGGCGAGGCGTTCACCATAGATCCCGATTACAGCACCACGGCCTTCATTGCCGACCCAGGCGGAGTCATCGACTACGCCAGCGAGACCCAAAACCTCTTTGAGTTTGTCGATGACAACGACGACCAAGACCGCTATACCGATTGGCAGCGCTATCGCCAGAGTCAAGGGTTTGGCGGCCAGGGCGGCTCGCAGGGCCGCGACACTGAAATTTTTCCCGGACTAGACGAAAACAACGATTTTATCTCCGACTTCAACCAAAACCAGAACAGCCGCCCGGATTACGTCGAGCCTTTCCTGCGCTATCAGGTCGATCCGCCGGAGTTTCTCTTTGGCATGGACATGAACAACAACACGATCATCGACCGCTTTGAGGACGACCGCCTACCCGACTATCCCTATGAGCGCGACCACCGCGGCTACAATGCGTACGGGGGATTAAAAATCACCGAGAGCTCCCGGCTGACCGTCGGCCGGCTCGCCGAACACCAACTGAGCAGCGACCGCGAGAGCCGCTCGGTTTACGGGCTGCTGACCTTGGAAAAATCCTACCCCGGGCTAGATATATCCCTTTTTGAACACGCCAAACTAGTGGCTGACAATTTGCCCGAGGACCGCATCGTCTGGCGCGATCCCATCGGCCTGACGGATTTTGCCGATCCGCTCGACAACCAAGATACCTTTGTCAATGTGCTGTACTTGCAGGCTCGCTACTTTCGCATCCGCAACCTGAACGTCGAGGGCAAGCTGAAGTACGAGCGCTTTAACCAGCTCGGTGAGCAGGCCAGCCTAAAGCGCGACCGCTCGTTCTTGGGCCTGATCAACAAGGCCGATTACGCCATCCGCCCCAGCGACCGGCTCGCTCTCTATCCCAAGTGGAAGAGCATGTACGAGCGAGAAACGCCTACTGCGCTGACCGGTTTGGAAGCCAACGAACTGACCGAGAGCTTTTTCTTTTTGGGCCAGTATGCGCTCCTGCCGCAGACGCTCTTGGACTTCGGCGTTGAATTCAGCCTCTTCGAGAACCTAATCGAGCGCCCCGCCGAGGCGTCGCCGAGCTATGTCGATGACTTCCGCAGCCTCGTGTTTTCGGCCCTGCTGACCAATGTGTCGTCCTATCAGGGGTACGAGCTGACCATGAATGCGGGCTTCCTGCTAGAGCGCCAATTCTTCGCGGAGCAAACCCAGAAGCAATCGATCGTCTTCGTCCGCATCTTCGCCGCCACCGGCGGGGTATAGTCCTTGCAATCCTCAGCGGCCGGAGCCTTCACGCCCAAGGCGCTGATCCTCGGCTGCCTATTTACATTTTTCGTGGCTGCGGGCGACTCGTATGGGGTTTTCTATCTTCGCGGCTCGTACATGACGCTCGGGACCAGCACGGTCGGTGCCCTGTTCTTGCTCTTCTTCCTCGCTGGCTTAATCAACCCGCTGCTCAAGCTAGTCCATCCGCGAGCCGGGCTGAACCGCGGCGAGCTCCTGCTCATCTACATAATGATGGTCATGGCCTCGCCCCTGCCGGTGTTTTTTGCCGGCCGGTTCATCGGCACGATCCTCACCCCCTTTTACTTTGCCACGCCAGAAAACGACTGGCACACGCTCATCCAACCCCACATAGCGGACTGGTTGGAGCCGCGCGACCTAGCGATCATGTGGCCTTTTTACGAGGGCTTGGAGCAGGGCCAGTCCATCCCGTGGGCCGGCTGGCTGCCGATGTTCTTGCGCTGGGCACCGCTTGTCTGGGCCCTGTTCTTGGCGATGATTGCCGTGATGGCGATTCTGCGCAAGCAGTGGAACGACTACGAGCGGCTGACCTATCCACTGGTCCAGGTGCCGATGGCCCTCACCGAACAGGACGCCGGGGGGAACCGCATTGCCCCATTCTTCAAAAACCCGGTGATGTGGACTGGCTTTGCCGTGCCGGCCATCTGGGGCACCCTGCACGGGCTACACAACTACTTCCCAGAGACCGTGCCCATTGCCACCAATGTAGATCCCATCCACTTCATCTTGCCCATCTTCGACAATCTGTCCGAACTGCAATTCAAATTTCGCTTCAACATTTTGGGCTTTTTCTACTTTCTCAAGACCGAAATCGCCTTCAGTCTGTGGTTTTTCAACCTCTTCGCCAACGCCCTGCGCACCACCTTTGCCGTCTTGGGCGTCACCAGTTCGGAGATGCTGGGGGGCGGGCACTCGATCATCGATCCGATTCTCGTCCATCAGTCGATGGGCGGCATGTTGGTCCTGTTTCTATTTGGCCTGTTCGCGGCCCGCAAGCACCTGTGGGCGGTCTGCCGCAAGGCCCTGTGGGGAGATCCTACGGTAGATGATTCCGGCGAAATTCTATCCTACCGGACGGCTGTGATCGTCTTGCTGGGCAGCAGCGCAGTGATGGTCGCGTGGCTCTCGCTGGCGGGCCTGCCCGTCTGGGTCGTCCTAGCCTTTTTATTTACCACTTTTGCGCTTTTTGTCGGGTTTACTCGCCTAATCGCCGAAGGGGGACTTTCGGACGGTTCGGTCCCGGTCGGCCCGGCGGCCATCGTCGTCTCCGCCGTTGGCTCGTCGGCCATCGGTACCCAGGGCATGGTCGTGCTGGCGATGACCTTTTTCTGGACGAATGGGCGCAGTTTTGCCATGACATCAGCCGCCAACAGCCTCAAATTGGGCGAGGGCTTTGGCGGTTCGAAACGTCCGCTGTTCTGGACGATGCTCTTGGCCATGGCCGTCGGGCTGGTCTCGTCGATGTGGGTGGTTATGGAACTGGGCTATTCGTACGGGGCGCTCAACCTGAAAATTCCCGGGGGGCAGCACGGATTATACGACTATGCCGCTAGTTTGATTCGCACGCCGAGTGAGCCGCATCTGTGGGGTTGGATCAACACCGGGATTGGGGCGGGCGTGATGCTGCTTTTGATGCTGGCGCGCTGGTACTACGTCTGGTGGCCCCTCCATCCCCTCGGCTACCCCATCGGCCCGACCGGGATTATGGATCACCTTTGGTTCGATATGTTCTTGGCGTGGCTGATCAAGGTGTCGGTGCTGCGCTACGGCGGCGTGGCGCTCTACCGCAAGACGCGCCCCTTTTTCATGGGCATGATTGCCGGGCACATCGTGCCGGGAGGCCTTTTTCTGTTTGTTGATCACTTTACCGGCATGGTCGGCAATGTGATTTTCTGGGGTTGAGTTTCTGGGTGAAAACGGGCTATATTTCGCCCATGAAAGTGAGGGAATTGTTTTGCGCGCGTTCAAATCGCTGTTTTGTACTTATAGAGCACTGGTCGGGGTCGCGTGGTTGGCGGCGGCGGCGACAGGTGAGGTGCGGCAGTGGGAATTGGGCGGTGCGGGCCGCTCTTGGAAAGACGACGAGCTAAATTCCACGGCCATTAGCTTCGATGCACCCGGGGACCATAAACTCGCGCATTTTAACCACAGCGATAACCTCCTCCGGCAGCTAAAATGGACCGAGGGCTATCCCTTGGATTTCGTCAGTGAGGTGGCCGAGGCGCGGGTGTGGGACAACGTGCCCTTCAAGCAGACAAATATCCCGCTCGTCGATGGCGATGCGCAGACCTCTAGCGAAAATCGCTTCAAGGAATTCGGGGTGCTGCAAGCGGGCCGGACCTTTTTCTTTGACTTGAGCACGCGCTTTCCCGTCAATCGCATCTCGTTTTTCCCGCGCCCGGAGGGGGCCGACAGCCGAGGGCGGCCCTTTGCCGACGACTTCATTCGCGGCTATAAAGTTCAGGTCAGCGACGGCGTGAGCTTCACGCCGGAGAATCTGCCGGCGTACAACCTGCTGACTCAAGTGGATTTCACCACGGAAAGCGTGGCACAAATTCCATTCCCATTGCAATTCGTCCGCTACATCCAGCTCAACGTGACCTCGACCAATCCCTTTGAGATAGCCGAATTCGAGGTGTACGGGGCGGGTTTTCCGCCGGGGGGGCGCTATCGGTCCAAGATC
>JAPOYQ010000634.1 GCA_026706505.1 Gemmatimonadota bacterium | reverse complement strand
GCTTGGCGAATCCACCACACCGCATAGGTGATGAACTTAAAGCCACGAGTTTCGTCGAAGCGTTGGACGGCTTCCAACAGCCCGAGGTTGCCCTCGGAAATAAGCTCCATAAAGGAAAGCCCGCGCCCGTGATACCCCCTGGCGATGCGGACGACAAAGCGCAAGTTGGCTTCGACCATCTGGTGCATGGCGTTCTCATCGCCAGCGCGCGCTCTGTGTACCAGCTCGATCTCTCGTTGACGGCTCAGCGGCTGAAAGTGCTGAATGTCGCGCCAATAGGACTCGGATAGATCTAGCGAATCGAGGCTGCTTTTTCCCATAAGAAGCCCAAATGACGAAAAGAGAAAATGACGGTTCTTAAGTAAGACGACTGGGAAAGAACGCGGTTCCAGATCGGGATCAGGCCGGGGAGAGCAGCGGGCGGAAGCGGTCGTAGGCCGCATCCCAAGCAGCGGCTTGTTCCGGTTCGTACACAACGGGCGCAAAGGAGTGTCGCACGACTTGGCGGATTTCGGCCAGAGAGTTCATCTGGCCTAGGCCGATGAGCTGGAGCATTAAATTGCCGATAGCCGTGGCTTCGAGCGGTCCAGCGACGACCGGGCGACCAGTAGCTGAGGCGGTAAACTGGCAGAGCAGGCGGTTTTGGATCCCACCGCCGACGATGTGGATGCACTCGAGGCGGCGGCCGAGAATGGTCTCTAGCGCGTCGAGTACGTAGCGGTACTTAAACGCTAGGCTTTCGAGGGCCACGCGCGCGACTTGCCCCTCGTCGGAGGGAATGACTTGGCCCGTTTCTTGGCAATAGGCGCGGATTCTGGCGGGCATGTCGCCCGGCGCGAGAAAGCACTCGGCGTCCGGATCGACGGAAGCGGCAAAGGGCGCTGCGCTTTGGGCCATGGCCGTCAGCTCGTCGTAGGAAAAGGCGCGTCCCTCGCGCTGCCACGCACGCCGGCATTCCTGTATTAGCCACAGTCCCATGATGTTTTTGAGGAAGCGGTAGGTCGGCCCGACGCCCCCTTCGTTGGTGAAATTGTACTGGAATGCCCGATTGTTGATGAGCGGTTGGTCGAGCTCGACGCCCATCAGCGACCAAGTTCCCGAGCTGATATAGGCGTAGTCGCGGACTTCAGCGGGTACCGCGGCCACGGCCGCGCCCGTATCGTGGGTAGCTGGAGCAATGACCGGAACCGCATTGAGCCCTGTTTCAGCAGCAATAGAGGGCAGGAGCGAGCCTAGGCGGGTTCCGGGCTGGACGATCGGGGACAGAAAATGGGTCGGCAGTCCCAGTCCTTCCAGAAGCTCGACCGACCAAGTGCCTTGGCGCGGATCGTAAAATTGGGTGGTAGTGGCGTTGGAAAATTCGCAGGTCTTGGTGCCGGTAAAATAAAAATTGAACAGGTCGGCCATCATCAAGAAGGTCTGCGCCCATTCCAGCAAAGGCGAGTCGCGCAGCGAAAGCAGTTGATACAAGGTGTTGAGCTTCAAAAACTGCACGCCGGTGCGCGCAAAAATTTCCTCGCGCGGCACCCGTGCAAAGGCTTCCTCTAACATGCCGTCGGTGCGCGGGTCGCGGTAGTTGCGCGGATTGTCCAAGAGCACGTCCCCAGGCCCGAGGAGGGCGAAATCGACTCCCCAGGTATCGACGCCAATGGCACCGAGGGCCTTGCCGTGTGTACTGGCAAACAGGCCGAGGGCCTGTTTCATCTCGGCGAAAAGGCGCAAAGGGTCCCAGTAGAGACTGTCGAAGACTTGCTCCGGGCCATTTGCAAAGCGGTGCAGTTCTTGTAGCGCGACGAGCTAGCCGTCGAAATGCCCGACGATGGCGCGGCCACTCTCGGCCCCTAGATCAAAGGCGAGCAGCTTGCTCATAGGTAGTTGAGGCCGAGCTCGGAAACCAGCTCGCGCGTGTCGTTGTCGAGGAGGGCGCAGATCAGGGCGATGCCCAACTCGCGCTCCATGCCCGCGGCATACGCGGTGTGTTCGTCGCGAAAGTTGATTCGCTGGAAGCCGAGGACGGCCTTTTTGAACTCCTCGCGCCGCTCGTAGAGGACAACTTGGGCAATGGGCGCGTTGGCGAGTGCCTCAGCGACAAACGATACGCCGAAAATTTCCTCCAAGGCGTTTCTGAGCTGGCGGTGCAGCATTAGAAGGGATAGACCTCGTCGAGCCGACGCTTGAGCGCACTACTGCGCTGTTCGCCGTCGTCTTCAACCACGTACTGGACGATGGGTACACGCCGCCAATAGCTCAACATGGTCTCAAAATTGAGGGTGGGCTGGTGAAACTCCAAGCGGAAGACCAAAAAGGCGCGGAGCAAGTTTTTGACCATAGCTTTATAACTACTGCTTCATTCCCGGACGAAAAACGAATCTACGCGGAGTGCAGATGTCGCGCTTTAGCTAAGGTATTCCGCAATCCGCTCCTCAATGCGCTGCAAGACGGGTGTTGCGCCGAGTTCGGCGTCGAAGTCCGTGCCTGTAACCCGTTGGAAAAGGTCGATATAGCGCTCGGCAACTTGGACGCGGATCTCGTCGTCGAGTTCGGGGATATTGTCGTCGGAAATGCCCTTGTCGCGGAGCCAGAGGCGCAAAAATTCCTTGTCGAGGCTTTCGGGCTCCTCACCGCGGGCGTGGCGCTCCGCGTAGGTGTCTCTGACCCAGAAGCGCGATGAATCGGGCGTGTGGATCTCGTCGGCGAGCGTGATGCGCCCGTCTGCGTCTAGCCCCATTTCGTACTTGGTATCGACGAGGATTAACCCTTGCTTGGCCGCCAGATCCTCGCCGCGAGCAAAGAGCGCGAGGGCGATCTCTTCGACTTGGTTCCAAGTGTCTTCTGGCACTAGGCCTTGGGCTATGATCTCATCGCGCGAAATCAGCTCGTCGTGGACTTCGTCCTTGGTCGTCGGCGTGATAATCGCCTCGTCGAAAGGCTGGTTTTTGACCATGCCGTCGGGCAACATGTGGCCGCAATAGTGGCGCACGCCGCTGTTGTAATGGGTCCATATAGCAGTGTCCGAACTACCCGTCAGATACTTGCGCACCACCACCTCAACGGGTAGGATGTCCAGTTCGCGAGCGACGGTGACGTTGGCGTCGGGCACCGAAATGATTTGGTTGGGGGCGATGTCTTGGGTCTGCTCAAACCAGTACTGGGCGATGCGATTGAGCACTTGGCCTTTGAGAGGAATGGTGCCGAGCACGTGGTCGAACGCGCTCTGGCGATCCGTAGTGATCAGCACGCGATGGTTGTCGAGCAAGTACATATCGCGCACCTTGCCGCGCTTATAGCGCGACTCCCACTGGGGGAATTTGGCCTCTAACAGGCAATTGTCGAGTTGGGATTGGATCTGTTCGCGAGTTATCATGGAATAGATGTCCTTAAGTGAGAGCGTGGGATGCGAAAAAGTTGATATTATGAGGGCACATAAGCCCCGTCAATAGGGTCCAGCGTAGAGAGTGCTTGATTTTCCCCTCTCTAAGGTGTATTTTGAGGCCGACTGAACAGACAATCTCACCCCTACAGGGAGGTCTATATGTCGAGGAAACTGGCTGTGTTGGCGCTGGCGGTAGGTCTGGTCGCCTGCGGTAGCGAGGAGGCGGAGAGACAGATCCTGCTCGATTACGTCCAGCAGATGCAGAAACTAGACAGCAAAAACAAGCAGATTGTCGAGACCATTGAGCATCTGAGAAAACCTCTCTCTGAGATTTCTGAGCAGGACTTGGCCAAGGCTCGGCGACTCATCAACGACTACGTCTCAGAGTTGCAAGGGCTCGTGCCAGACGATCTGGACTATAAAGAATTGCGCTTGGCCCACAATCTCTACGTCACGAAGGTATCGGAAGCGATTCCACTGTCTGGAGACCAGGGCCGAGAGCTGCGGCGCGAAAAGAGCAACGTCGATATCGGCGTACGCCACATCGAGAGGCTGACCGTCCGGCATTACAAAGTCGTCGACATCTTGTGGTTGCAGCGGAAGATCACCGATCCCTATCCCCTCGTGTGGCCCTCTAGCTGACGGTAATATCAGCGCGAGAAAAGCCCTCGGCCTCTTTATGCGGCCGGGGGCTTTTTGCGTTTAGGACACCCGGTGCAACCAGCGCTGGCCGCTGGAGAGCAAACCGGTGTAGAGAAAGCCGGCGTGGAACAGCAGCAGGAAGGGCATTCCCAAGTAGAGGCCGGTCGCGTAGGCGTGGCAGAGGGCGACGACGAAGTAGAGCGCCATGCCCAGCTCGCCCAAAGACAGCAGAGGCCAGCGGCTTAGGTACTTGCGCCGCTGGCCTTGGTCTTGGCGTCCGGTAAGTCCGTATTTGGGGGTCCGGTGAAAATCGGTTTGGTACCCGACGAGACCCTCGATTACCGCTCGGGTATTGTTGATGCAGAGACTCATGCCTATGGCCATCAGCAGGGGCAAATACTTGATCTGTCGCCGCCAATCCGGATAGAGCACGCGCTGGGAGGTAATGTAGAAGCCGGAAATCGCCATGGTGGCAAAAGAAAACAGCGGCAGATCGATGATAAAGAACCGCTCCCAGCCAAGTTGCGAGCGAATGGAGAGCACCGGAATAGTTAGTAGGGCCATCAAGAACATCATAATATAACAGAGGTTGGCCGTTAGATGGAAGGTGGCCTCGACCTTGATCTTGGCTGGCAGTGACGAGCGCCAGATCCGCGGCAGCACTTTCTTCGCCGTCTGCACCGCGCCCTTGGTCCAGCGGTGCTGTTGCGACTTGAAAGCATTGATCTCGACGGGGATTTCGCCGGGTACTTCAATTCCGGGCAGATAGAGAAACTGCCAGCCCGCTAGCTGGGCGCGGTAGCTCAAGTCGAGGTCTTCAGTGAGCGTGTCGTGCTGCCAGCCGCCGGCGTCGTAGATGGCCTTTTTGCGCCAGATTCCCCCGGTGCCGTTGAAGTTGAAGAAGCGACCCGAGCGGTTGCGGGCCGTGTGCTCGACGACGAAGTGGCCGTCGAGAAAGATCGACTGGATGCGCGTCAGCAGCGAGTACGAGCGGTTGAGGTGCCCCCAGCGCATCTGCACCATGCCGATGGAATCGTCGGTAAAGTAGTGAATAGCTCGTTGTAGGATGTCGGAGAGGGGCACAAAATCGGCGTCGAGGACCAACACGAATTCACCCCGGGCGCGCTCTAGCCCGGCGGCCAACGCTCCGGCCTTAAAGCCGTGGCGATTGGTGCGGCCGAGGTACTCGATATCCAGCCCTTGGGCCGCCAGCCGCGCAACTCCTTCCCGCGCCTTGTCGCGGGTTTCGTCCTGCGAATCGTCGAGAACTTGGATCTGCAGACGGTCGCGGGGATAGTCGATCTGGCCCACGGCTTCTAGCAGGCGCTCGACTACGTGATATTCGTTATAAAGAGGGAGTTGGATCGTGACGAAGGGCAGTTCGGCAAAGCGGTTGGGCGGGGGAACTGGGGTTGGGTGATGTCGATAGAACAGGCGCAGTAGCTGGTAGCGGTGGAAGCCGTAAACGCCGAGAACGGCGATGATGATGCTGTACACCACCAGACAGAGTACTTCCCAGAAGGTCATGTCGTTCCCCAAGCTCAGGCCTTGATGCCGCAGCACTTTTTGAACTTCTTGCCGCTGCCGCAGGGGCAGGGGGCGTTGCGCCCGACCTTGGGTTGGTCGCGGACGACTGGCTGGTGGCGCACGGCTTGGGCTTGGCCTTCGCTGCCGCCGCCCGAGCCGCGCAGTTGCGCGGGCTGGCCGGGAACGCCCGTCGGGGCTGGCTCGATGCCGCGAAAGCCCATATTGGTGGCGTCTTGGTGAACCGCGTTGATGCGGCCTGGCTGGCGCTCCGGCCCCAGAGCATCGGGCCTGATGTCAATGCGCAACTGGAAGAGGTTGCGTAGCGTCTCTTGGGCAATGCGGCCGATTAGGCTCTCAAACATGTCGTAGGCCCCCCGCTTGTATTCTATGAGGGGGTTTTTCCCGCCGACGCCGACAAAGCCGATCCCGTCCCTGAGTTCGTCGATTTCGTGGAGGTGTTCCTGCCAGCAAGTGTCAATGGTGTGCAGGGCGATGCCCTTTTCAACTTCGCGAAAGACCTCTTCACCGACTACGTCGATGCGGCGCTGATAGGCTTCGCGCACGGCGGTGAGTAGCTGCTCGCGCAGAATATCGACGCTGGCGTAGGCGCGCTCCTCTTCGGGGATGGGAAAGCCCAAAAAGAAGGTGCTGCTAAACTCGGTCTGCAGGCCCTCCCAGTCCCACTCAACTGGTAGATCGTCTGCATTGACGTACGAGGCCAAGATGTCATCGACGCTCTCTTCGATCATGTCCGCGACTTGCTCGCGTGCGCTCTCTTGTTCTAGCAGGTCGTGGCGGCGATTGTAGATGACTTGGCGCTGCTGGTTCATGACGTCGTC
This sequence comes from Gemmatimonadota bacterium, assembly GCA_026706505.1. The sequence goes on along the minus strand of JAPOYQ010000634.1, from coordinate 4,497 downwards.
GTAGTCGAGCACGTGCTTGCGCATCTCAAAGTTGCGGGCCTCGACCTTTTTTTGCGCCCGCTCAATCGACCGCGTAACCATGCCAGCCTCGATGACCTCGCCGTCTTCAGCCCCGAGCTTATCCATGACGGCGGCGATGCGCTCCGAGCCGAAGAGCCGCATCAGGTCGTCCTCGAGAGATAGGTAAAAGCGCGAGGAACCAGGGTCTCCTTGGCGTCCCGAACGGCCGCGCAACTGGCGATCGATGCGCCGAGCTTCGTGGCGCTCGGTGCCGATGACCTGTAGTCCACTGGGATTTTCTTGCAGATGCTGGCGCAAGCCTAGGCCGGAGGGCAGCTTGTCCTCGAGCGTGAGGTCGGACTCGACGGTCTGGCGGTCGAGGTGGACTACCTTGGGTGCCAGTTTAATGTCCGTGCCGCGCCCGGCCATGTTGGTGGCGATCGTAACTGCGCCGACTTGGCCGGCTTCGGCGACGATTTGCGCCTCTTTGTCGTGGTGGCGGGCATTGAGTAGCTGGTGTTTAATGCCGCGCCGACTGAGCATCCGGCTGAGCAACTCAGAGACCTCGACTGAGATGGTGCCGACTAGCACCGGCAGGCCGAGTTGATGCAGGCGGTTGATCTCCTCGATGATCGCGTTGTACTTCTCGCGCTTGGTGCGGAATATCTGGTCCTCTTGGTCAAAACGGCGAATCGGGCGGTTGGTGGGGATGACGGACACGTCGAGCTTGTAGATCTCCCACAGCTCGCTGGCCTCGGTCTCGGCCGTGCCGGTCATGCCGGATAGCTTGTGGTACATGCGGAAGAGGTTCTGGACGGTGATGGTGGCTACGGTGCGGGTTTCTTCCTGGAGCTTTACCCCCTCTTTGGCCTCTAGCGCTTGGTGTAAGCCGTCGGCAAAGCGCCGACCGGGCTGCGGTCGGCCCGTGGCTTCATCGACGATGACCACCCGCCCGTCTTCGGAGACAAGGTACTGCACGTCCTTCTCGAAGAGGGTATAGGCTTTCATCAGTTGGTTGATGTTGTGTACCGCTTGGCTTTTCTCGGCGTACGCGCGGTGCGCCTCCTCCTCCTTGTGGGCCTTGTCCTCGGCGCTCAGGTCCGGGTCGCTGCGGATCGCATCGACCTCGATGCTGATGTCGGGCAGCACGAAGAGGGCCTGCTCATTGGGCGAGAGCAGGTCGCGCCCCTTGTCGGTTAGGTCGATGGTATTGCCCTTCTCATCGACGACGAAGTAGAGATCCTCGTCAATCTCGTTGAGGCGCTTGTCGCGCATGTAGTCGGCCTCGATCCGATTGATCAGCCGCTTGACGCCTTCTTCCTGCAGAATTTTGGCCAGCCGGCGATTGGTAGGAGCGCCTCGGGTGGCCCTGAGCAGAGCAATCCCGGTGTCGTAGTCGTATTCGCCCGTTTCCTTGCTCGCCTGCTCGGCCCCAGCGACGACCTTGTTGACCAAGTTGGTCTGAGCCCTCATCAGCCGCTCCACGAGGGGGCGCATCTCTTTGTATTGGTTGGTGGCGTCGGGGACGGCCCCGGAGAGGATCAGCGGGGTCCGCGCCTCGTCGATGAGAATCGAGTCGGCCTCGTCGACGATGGCGTAGTTGAATTCGCGCTGCATCAGGTCTTCGAGCCGCACGGCCATATTGTCGCGGAGGTAATCAAAGCCGACTTGGCTGTGATTAGCGTACACAATATCGGCATTGTACGCGGCCCTGTGGTCGGTCCGCCCCCAGCGGAATTCCTCGGGCACGCCCTCGGGTGCTTGGAGCAGAAATGCCTCGACACCGGTCTGAAACACGTCTTGGATGATGCCCACGGACATTCCCAAGAAATTGTATATCGGCCCCATCCACATGGCGTCGCGCCGGGCGAGGTATTCGTTGTGGGTAACGAGGTGGACCCCGCGCTGGGGTATGGCGTTGAGGAAGAGGGGCATCGTTGCCACTAGAGTCTTGCCCTCGCCGGTAGCCATTTCGGCGATCTTGCCCTGGTGCAGCGAGATCCCGCCGAAAATCTGCACGTCGTAGGGCACCATGTCCCACTCCACGGACTCGCCGGCGCGCTCCCACTTGCGGCCCAAGAGCCGGCGGCAAGTCTCGACGACCATGGCGAAGGCTTCGGGCATGATTTCTTCGAGGAAGGCCGCTTCCACGTCGCGGATGGTTTTGTCCAACTCTCCGTACTGATCGTTGAGCTGCTCGCGCTCTTCAGGTTCTAGATCGCCGCGCAGGCGCTCTTCGACTGTTTCAAGCTGCTGTCGGCTGTCCGCGTTGCGCGCCTGCAAGTCTTGGCGGAAAGTCGCGGTTTTGGCTTGGAGCTGAGCGTCGCTCAGGGCTTGGTACGAAGCCGCTAGCTGGGTGATCTGGCTCACTTGTGGCTGAGTTCGTTTGAACTGGCGCGTAGCCTGCGAGCCGAAGAGATTTTTTACGAGCGAGTTGAGCATACTAAATCCTCTTAAAACTAGAGCCACATGTGTGTGAACTGACGCCGAGTACTGCGTCGCGGGCCTCTACACATATTCAACCTCAGACGCTGAGTCCCTTCTGGCGCACGATGCCGTCGAGAACGCCATTGACGAAGGCATAGGACTTGTCGGTGCTGTAGGACTTGGCTAGTTCGACAGCTTCAAAAATGGAGACCCGGACTGGAATTTCCTCAATAAAGAGCATTTCGGCCAAGGCCAAGCGCAAGATTAAGCGATCGATGCGGGCGATGCGCTCCCAGCGCCAGTGCTGGACCCGGGCCGCTGCCAGCGCGTCCAATTCGTCCGCATGCTCGGCTGCGCGCTGCAAGAGTTCAGCCGCAAAGGATTGCACCTCTTGTGATAGTCTAAAGCGCGCACAGAGTTGATCCAGCGCGCCGAGTGAGTCGGTCGCCGCACTCTGCTCCCAGTACAGGGCCTGCAAGGCCACTTGGCGGGCGCCGTGGCGGTTGTTGGGAGGTGCCTCGTCGGCAGAGGTCCCATCGCCAAAAAAATCGTCCTCGCCGCTCATCCTAACTCGGCCATCAAGCTGGCCATTTCAACCGCGTTGAGGGCGGCGTCCCAGCCGCGATTGCCAGCCTTGACGCCCGCGCGCTGCACAGCCTGCTCGACCGTGTCAGCGGTGATGACGCCAAAGATTACCGGGATGCTGCTGTCGAGGCCGACGCGGGCGATGCCCTTGGCCGACTCAGCAGCCACGTAGTCGAAGTGGGGCGTATCGCTGCGGACGATGGCCCCCAAGCAGATGACGACGTCAAAGCGACCCGTGCCCGCTAGCTTCTTGGCGGCAATGGGCAATTCGAAGGCTCCGGGAACCCAGACAATCTCTATGTCGCTGCCGTCGCCGCCGTGTCGCTGGATGCAGTCCAATGCGCCGTCGAGGAGCCGGGTGGTCACCAAGTCGTTGAAGCGGCTGACCGCAATGCCAAACTTGTGGCCTCGGGCGTCGAGTTGTCCTTCATGCACTTTGGGCATGGTTTTCATCCTCGGCGGCTGCGCGCTTGAGCAAGAGGGCGTGGCCCATCTTGTCGCGCTTGGTTGTTAGGTAGCGGATATTGTGCGGGTTGGGAGCGGCCTCAATGGGCACTTGCTCGACGACGGTCAGGCCATAGGCCTCCAAGCCGACCCGCTTTTTGGGATTGTTGGTCAGAAAGCGCACTCGGCGCAATCCTAGATCGTAGAGCACTTGAGCGCCGATGCCGTAGTCGCGCGAGTCCATGGGCTGGCCGAGGGCGTGGTTGGCCTCAATCGTGTCGAGGCCCTGTTGCTGTTGCAGTTCGTATGCCTTGAGCTTGTGCAAAATGCCGATGCCGCGCCCCTCGTGGTGCTGAATGTAGACGATAACGCCGCGCCCCTCTGCGGCAATGAGTTGCATGGATTGCGCTAGCTGCTCACCGCAGTCGCACAGCAGCGAGCCGAGCGCGTCGCCGGTCAGGCAACCCGAGTGCATGCGCACCAAGGTGTCGCGGCCGTCGGCGACCTCGCCGTACACGAGGGCGAGATACGGGTTGTCGTCAACCAAGCTGCGGTACGCATAGGCCGTGAATTCGCCGTAGCTGGTTGGCATGGGCGACTGAGCCTCTAGATGAATCAGTTTCTCGGTGCGGCGGCGATGGGCAATCAGGTCGTGGATGGTGGTGATCTTGAGGTCGTGTTCGCGCGCAAAGTTGAGCAGGTAGGACGCGTCGGCTAGCGCACCCGCTTCATCTAGGATGGCGGCGATCAAGGCCACGGGCTGGCAATCGGCCATCTGCGCCAAATCGACCGAGGCTTCAGTGTGGCCGGCGCGGCGCAACACCCCGCCCGGTTGGGCTTGGAGCGGCGTGACGTGCCCGGGCTGGACGAAGTCTTCGGGCGCACTGTCGGAGTCGGCTAGTTTGCGGATAGTCGCGGCGCGGTCCTGAGCCGAAACGCCGGTGCCCTCAATGGCGCGGGCATTGACCGAGACCATGATCGAGGCGTCCATCGGCTCGTGGGCCTTGGGAATCTGCATGTGCAGTTCAAGGACTTTGAGGT
>JAPOYQ010000115.1 GCA_026706505.1 Gemmatimonadota bacterium | reverse complement strand
CGGGGGGATCACAACTATTCCCCACGGAGCGTGGAACTCGTAACGCAAGAACAGTGGCGGTTGTCGCACTCCGGTCGAATAGTGCGACGGGGCAAACGATTTCTTCTGCGAGTTAACAGAATGACCGCCGTCAAGAAGCAAGCCACCCTGGAAAAAGGCATTGATTCCTACTCCTGATGTGCCCCCGCGGGTAGATATTCTGGATAATTCGGATTGCGATAGCCCCAAATTGAATCGATGATTCAGCGCAGCAAGCAGCGCAAGCCTCAATTGCGTACCCGAACCCAATCCTTGATGCCGCGGAATCATCTTTCGTATTGCGATCTCGATCTCTGGTTCGATGTGGAGTAACCGGCTACTTGCCTGGAGTTCACTCATCACAACGCGTTGATCATCAGTATCGCCACCACGTATGACGGTCCGCTCGTGCGGGTTGAAGTCGAATACAACCCCCGGCCGCTGTAGCGACAAGCCAAGGCTGCCATCGATGCGACCAATTTCACCATTCATGTCGATCAGCGTGAAGTGGAGACGCGAAGGCGTACTAATTCTGTGCGTCATCTAGGCCCCTTTTTTCCTTGGTAAGCACGGGAAGACTTAGGCCCCTTTTAGGTTCTCTTTCAAGTCGCTTTCGGGAGCCTCAGATTGAGGGGTTCCCGCAGCTGAGACAGTCGATGTCGGGGAAGTCGGCATTTCTGGGGTTCACGGTTGGGCCTTTGTCAGCGCGGAACAGGCCTGGACGAACTGCGCCGACGTGGAGGTGTAGCCCACCACGTGCTCGAAGTTCCGCAGCATGATCTTGCGCAGCCATCCCCCTTCCGGCAGGCTGTCGTCCACTGTATCGGGGTATTCGGCCGAATGGGTGCAGTCCCGCAACATCACCACCCGGTAGTTGTGTTCCACCGCGCCAGCACAGGTGAAGTAGAGGCAGGACCGCTGCGAGAAGCCCACGGCGATCAGGGTCTTGATGCCGTGGCAGCGCAGGTGATAGTCGGTGTGGGTCTCGTGAAATCCCGACCACTCCCGCTTAGGAAAGTCAGGCTCGTGGGCGAGGGGCTGAATCGACGGCGAGTAGTTCGGCTGCAACGGTTGGCGCTCCGGTGTCGGTCGGTCGGCGGCATCTTCGTTGCCCCAGCGGGTGCCGTGGATCTCGCGCTTGATACTGCCCGGTTCGTCGCACAGGGAGAAGTCGTTGTGGATGAAGAACACGTGCATACCGACGGCGCGGGCGGCCTTCAGCGCGGGCGCAATCCCCTCCTCGACGCAGGGATTCCCCTCGCCGCAGTCCGAATCCACGATCATGAAGGCAGTGGTCGCCAACGACAGGTCGAGGTCGCCGGAACGATTGCCGTCGGGATTGTCGGGGCCGTAGCCGAAATACCATCTCACTGGAAGTTGTATCGTCGCCATCTTTGATCTCCTTGTTCATGATCAGATCTGGTCGAGTGCGTCCTTGAGGCTTTGCTCGACGAGGTCGAAGAGTTCGTCAACTTGGGGCTTGTCGATGATGAGGGCGGGCACGACGGCGAACCAGCTCGGATCAACCCGCAGGATGACTCCGTTCTGCAGAGCCGTTTTCTTGAGTGCCCTGCCCAGTTCAGGGAACGGTTCGAGGCTCGACGTATCCTTCACCAGTTCAACTCCTCTCAGCAACCCCTTGCCCCGCACCTCCCGCACGACGCCGAGCGATTTCAGGCCTTCGAGCTTGGCGGCGAGGTAGTCGCCCATCTCGCGGGCATGGGCATCGAGGCCGCGCTCCACGATCTCATCTACCACGGCGATGCCGACCGCGCAGGCCAGTGGATGGCCAGCGTAGGTGTGACCGTGGGCGAAGTTCTCGCCGGGCTCGTAGAAGTACTCCCCCATCCCCTCGCGAGCCATCAGCGCTCCGAGGGGAATGGCACCACTCGACAGCCCCTTGCTGCCACAGATGATGTCGGGCGTCACCCCGAAGGTGTGGGCGGCAAACATCGCTCCCGTGCGACCGAAGCCGGTGATGATCTCGTCGTAGATGAGCACGACGTTGTGGCGGTCGCAGGTGTCGCGGATGATCTGGAAGTATTCGTCCGTGGGCGTGATGATGCCCCCCGTGTTCGACACTGGTTCGAGGATGATGCCGGCCACCGTCGCCGGATCTTCGCTGATGATGACATCCTCGAATTGCTGCGCTGCGAACCGGTTTGCCTCGTCCCAGTCGCCGAAGCGGTCGCGGTAGTGCGTTGGGGGGAATACCTTGAGAAAACCCGGCGGGGCCGGCTCGAATGGGGTTTTGCGCTCTCCCGTGCCGCTCGCCGCCATGGCTCCCATGGTGGCGCCGTGGTAGGCTTGGTAGCGGCTGATGAACTTGTACTTGTTTGGATGGCCCGACTGCTTGAAATACTGGCGCGTGAACTTGATCGCCGCCTCCATAGACTCCGAGCCGCCGCTGAAAGCTTTCACGTAGTTGAGGTCGTCGGGCGTGACGCTGCCGAGCTTCTCGACGAAGTCGAGCGTTACGTCGGCCGTACCGTGCATGGGCGGCGCGAAGGCGAGCTTGTCCCATTGGGCCCTCATGGCCTCTGCGACGCGCGGATGCCGGTGGCCGAGTAGGGTTGAGTAGATACCGCTGATGCCGTCGAAGTAGCGTTTCCCGTCCGTATCCCAGTAGTAGAGCCCTTCCGCCCGCGATACGATGAGCGGATTGTCCATGAACTCGGCCGTCGACTGGTAGTCGAGGAAGGTTCTTCTGAGCAGTTTCTCTTGGCGCGCGTCCACGTTTATCGCTTCCTTTCCGCCGCTACAGCGCGGGCGGATCGGAACGATAAGAAGCCTTTGCGGACGCGTTGTCAAGGGGCCGTATTGACAACGTATCGATAAGGGCACTTTATCGTTCCTAATCCACACCATGTGGATGGAGGTGTGAGGTTGAGACACTAAAGGGGGAATCATGAACCAGAAGAGTGATCCGAAACCGACGGCGGAGGCCGTCCCGATCCAAGGTTTCGAGAAGGCAGTTACTGACTACGAGGCGTCGAAGACTTGGCAACCCGTGTCCGACCGCGTGATTCGCGTAGGTATCGCCGGGTATGGCGTGTGCAACTTCGGCGCGGCCTTCCACTTCCAGGATCATCCGAATGTGACCGTCGCTGCAGTTGCCGAACTGGACCCCGACAAGCGGGCCGGACTGGCCAGAGCGTGCCGCTGTGCGACCGCTTATTCCTCGTGCGAAGAGTTGATCGAGGACGACTCGCTCGAGGCCGTTTTCGTTGCCACTGACGCCCCGAGCCATGCCCGGCTGGCCATCGCCGCGCTCAAAGCTGGCAAACACGTTGCATCGGCCGTGCCCGCCGTGTGGGGCTCACTGGAGGATGCGGATGCGCTCTTCGCCGCGGCCAAGACTGCCGACCGCAGCTATATGATGTTCGAAACCTCGTACTTCCACGAAGATCTCTACAACATGCGGGAGTTATACCGATCCGGCGCGCTGGGAAAAGTCGTCTACGCAGAGGGCGAATACTGGCACTACTTCCCGACGCCGCTGGCCGCGCACGAGGGCTGGCGCACCGGAAGTCCCCCGCAGTGGTATCCCACGCACTCCAATGCTTACTACGTGGGCGTCACTGGCGGGAGCTTTACCGAGGTCTCCTGTATGGGCGTGCCCAGCAGCGTCGATCATCTGAAGGCTGAGAACAACCGCTACGGCAACCCGTTTGGCACTGAAATCGCGCTGTTTCGCACCAGCGACGGAGGTATGGCGCGGATGGGGGTTAGCTGGGACACGCCGGGTGTCGGTGGGGAGACGGGCCGGATTCGCACGGAGAGGGGGACCTTCTACGGTGCGTTTCAGAATGACGGGCAGGACCCTGTACCGACGACATTCAAGCGTCCACCTCTTCCTCCGGGGGTGGAGGCCGGCGGGCACGGCGGCTCCCACGGCTATCTGATGTGCGAGTTCGTCGAGGCGATTTTGCTGGACCGCACGCCCCTCATAGACGTGGCCCAGTCACTTAACATGACGGTCAGCGGCATCGTCGCGCACGAGTCGGCGCTGAAGGACGGCGAACTGCTGAAGATCCCGCAGTACGCCCTGTGAATCCGTTGACTAGAAGCGGTTTCACAACTTGGGAGGGGCTCAGGTGTAAAACCGCTTCTACACACAATGTCCTCCTTTAGGCTGACGCCTCACGCCCAAACCGCTCGATAGCCTCTAGGGTCTTGCGCACATCGTCCCAGGTAGTAGTGTGGTTGACGATGCACATCCGCAGCGAAAACTGTCCGTGGAGAAGGGTCGATGATACGAAGGAGTGGGTGTCCCAAAAGACGCGGGCGAGCACCGTCTTGTTGATCTCTGCAAGGGATTTCTCGTCTAGGTCAGTGTCGGCGGGGTTGACCCGGAAGCACACAATGCTCAGCGACGCAGGGGTCAACATCTCTAGGGTCTGGCTCGCTTGGACGTACTCTTCGGCTCGGTCTGCCAGCTCCATTCCCTTTGACACGGCCTGCCGAAACGCGGCCATCCCAAAGGTTTGCACCGACATCCAAATTTTCAGCGCCCGCACCGAACGGCTCAATTGCAAGCCGCGATCCGAGAAGTTCGGGTGATTTGCGCCCCATATCGTGTCTTGGAGCATGTCGTGGCGAACGCCGAAAGCGCGCTCAAGCGTGCTCAGATCCTTCACCAGTAGGCCGCCGGCCTCATACGGCTGGAAGAACCATTTGTGCGCGTCTAGCCCAATCGAATCGGCGCGCTCAATCCCATGCAGTAGCTTTTTGCCCCGCTCGGTCACGACTGCGAAGCCGCCATACGCTGCATCGATGTGCAGCCAGATGCCTTCTGCCTCGCAGTAGTCGGCCATGGCTCCGATCGGATCAATGGCTCCGGTGCTGCCCGCACCGGCGTTGGCGCACACCGCGATGGGATTGAACCCCGCTGCGCGGTCGTCGGCCACGGCGCGTGCGAGTACCTCCATGTCTAGGCGAAAGTGCTTGTCGCTCTGAAGCAGGCGTACGCACTCTGGTCGCACGCCGACAATTTTGGCCGCACGGATCTGTGCGCTATGGCTCTGGTCGCTCATGTACACAGTCATCCGCTCGGGGTGGCCCGCTGCTTCTCGCGCCGCGACAAAGGCGTCGAGGCTGGCCGCCGAGCCGCCGCTGGTCAACAGCCCGCCGGCACTCTCCGGGTAGCCGATCCAGCGCCGCAACCAGTCGATGACGATTAGTTCTAGCTGGCTCGGGCCGCTTGCGACCAACCAAGTGCAGGCGTTGGCGTTGTATCCGGCGGCCATGAAGTCGGCGAGTACTCCGGGCCAAGTGGGCGCTGTCGGGACAAACCCAAAGCAACGCGGGTGGTCCAGGCGCGTCGCAATGGGGAGAACATCTCGTGCGGCCTGCTCAATGACTTCCGCTGCTGGCCGGCCCGCCTCAGGCGGCTCCTCTACCAGCCAATTCTCGAGTTCGCGTCGGAATTCTCCTTCCCAAGCATTTTCGCTGGGCAGGCCGTCGATCCGCTCCACCACGAGTTCTGCGGCCTTGCGCGCCAGATCAAGCATCTGTTCGGGTGCCATCTGGAGGCCGTTGCTGTGTTCACCGGCTTCTCGTTTTCCCTCTGATTGTCTCATTCTATCCCTCGTCTGTGTACCCAAGTGCATTTCAACTGAGATACTGCTTGGCCTCTTTGCCCACCAACTCCCGCAGGTCGGGATCGTCAACGCAGAAGATACGGAAAATTTTGGCTTGGTCTTCGAAATTGTGCAGCAGTGAGTCGCGCAGGCGGGAAACCTCTGGGTCGGCAAAGGTCAGGGGGTCGGTCTTGTCGGCGGGAAGCGTGCGGCCGTAGAAGACCCTCAGATCGACTTCGGGGGTTTTGTTGAAGCTGGGGATGTCGATGAGGATCTCGTGACCTTGGAACGAGCGGCCGAGCCGCTGGCCGAAGACTTGGCACAGCTCGATTTCCTTGGCGCGGCGCTTGTAGGGATGGCGGAAGAGAAAATCGAGGCGGTTCATTAGAGGCTGCGTGCGCTCGCTGGGATGAATGACGGCAGCGACCTTGTAGAGGCGACGGTGAATCGTGCCTTCAAGGAGTTGGGCGGACGTTTCCAGCCCTAGGCGCTCCTGCTCGCGCTGGAGGCGAGCGATTAGACCGCTCTCGGTGAGGCGGTGGAAATCGGAGAAGTCGAGCCGGTTGTGCGGGTGGAGGAGGATTTCTTGCACTGCGCGCTTGAACATGGCCGACGCCGAGCGCACCCCGTGGTGCCAGTACACGTTGCGATACATTTGGTAATTGGTAAAGACAAGAGCCTCGACCGCGGAGACGCCCTTGCTGGTGATGGCCAGCCGCTGGCGCTCGGGGTCGAACTTGATCGAGGCGATCAGGCGGTCGCGGTTGACGCTCTCGCCGAAGGGGACGCCGCAGAACATGGAATCGCGCAGGAGGTAGTCGATTTTGTCGGGGTCGAGGGTGCTGCTGAGGATATTGGCCAGCAGCAAATCCTCGGGGGGAACGGCGAGGCCGCTGTTTTCGTAGTCGATGACGTTGGCTACGCGCGCTGGATCAATCTGGAACTTATCGGCGATCGTCTGGTAGAGTTCGCCGTTTTGGTCTTCGATGATCTGCCTAGCCCCTTCTTCGTGCCGGATGAAAAAGGGCCTTAGCTCTTCGAGAGTATGCGAGAAGGGGTAGTGGCCGATGTCGTGGAGCAAGGTGGCGGCGATGAAGACGCGCACGTCCTCTTCGCTCAGCACTAGGGGTGGGTCCGAGTCGAGGAGACGGGCCAAAAACTGCTTGGCCAAGTGATAGACGCCCAGCGAGTGCTCAAAGCGGGAGTGGCGCGCGCCTGGGTACACCAGATGCACGTAGCCGAGCTGGGAGATGTTGCGCAGGCGTTGGAAGGCTCGGGTATCGACGAGGGCGAGGACGGGAGCGGGGAAGTGGATATAGCCCCAAACCGGGTCGCGGAAGGCCTTGCCTTCTTCGGCTAAAAGTGAATAATCCATAGCATTGGCCAATCTAGGAGAGGCGTGTTACCCTGTCAAGAAATATGCGCCGAACTCGTTATGGAAGCGATACTTAGGGCATTTTGTTGCGCGGGCCGTCCATTGACACAAAACCAGTTGGCTCCTATCTTCCAAGATTTCGTTTGACTAAGGGAACCACTTGCTAAGGAAATAAATTTTATATCTATGGAACGCACGTTGATGATCATCAAGCCCGATGCGGTCGCCAAAAACGCCATCGGCCAGATTATTGCCCGCGTCGAGGGCGAGGGGTTTGTGGTGCGTGCCCTGCGCATGGTCGAGCTATCCACCGAGCAGGCGCGGGCTTTCTACGCCGTGCATCGGGAGCGCCCCTTTTACGGCGAATTGGTGGAATTTATGACCTCGGGGCCAGCGGTGCCGATGGTGTTGGAGCGCGCCGATGCCGTGGCGCATTTGCGCGATTTCATCGGTCCGACCAACAGCACAGAGGCCCCGGCGGGCACGATTCGCGGCGACTTTGGCACGGACGTGCAGTGCAACGCCGTTCACGCCTCGGACTCAGCGGTCAACGCCAAGTCCGAAATCGCGTTTTTCTTTGCCGACTGAGCAATCCCATGAGCGCCTTGCTAGTACTCGACGACCTCGCAGAGGGCCCCAATGCGCTCGCCTTTGAGTTGCGCGCAGAGGAACTGGAGCTAAAAGACGAATTTTTCGCTTTTCCCTCCAGCGTGGAAGCCCGCATTGAGGTGCGGCGCGCGCTCGACAACTTCAGAATTGACGGGGTCGTCACCTGCCGCATTGCCGGCGAGTGCTATCGCTGTCTAGAGGAAGTACAAGAAGAGGTCGCAGCGCGGTTTCGCTTGCTCTTGCAGCGCCGCCTCGCGACCCCCGAAGAGCTGGCGTCGGCCGAAGCAGATGGGTTCATCGAGATCGTCGATCCGGGGACGCGCGAGTTTGATTTGTGCGCGTACATCCGCGAGGCCGTGATCTTGGATTTGCCGATGCGCATACCCACCCTGGAGGCCGATGGGCGGTGCCCGCACTGCGGAGTTGACGGAGCCGACGAACCGACCGCCGAACAGGAACGAGAAATGGACCCGCGTTGGGCCGCACTCGCGCAGATCGATTTTTCCCAACCCAAAGAAAATTCTTGAGAGGAGTTCCCCGTGGCTGCAGTACCTAAGAGGAGAATTTCGCGCACTCGCCGCGACAAGCGGCGCACTCACTGGAAGATCAAGGCAGCGGCGAGGACTACTTGCTCCCACTGCGGACAACCCGCCTTGCCCCATCGCGTCTGCCCGAGCTGCGGCTTCTATCGAGGCCGCGAATACGTCGAGCCTGAAGTATAGGCTGCTTGGGGCGGATGCTTGCGTGACTGAAGAGGGGAAAAAATTTCGCGCGGCCATTACGGCCACTGCACATTTCCTGCCCGACAAGGTGGTCTCCAACGCCGATCTGGAGCGGCTGGTGGACACCTCAGACGGGTGGATCCGCTCGCGCACCGGCATTTCCGAGCGGCGCTTCCTGCCAGCGGACGAGCCGACCTCCACTATGGCTATCGCCGTGGCCCAAGAGCTATTGGCGCGCCGTGGAATCGACGCCGATGACATCGACCTAATCATCGTCGCGACCATTACGCCAGACATGATCTTTCCGGCCACGGCCTGCTTGGTGCAACACGCCATCGGTGCCAGCCGGGTCTGGGCCTACGACCTGTCGGCGGCTTGCTCTGGCTTTGTCTTTGCCGTGGCGACCGGCGCGCAGTTCATCGAAAGCGGCGCGCATCGCCGGGTGATGGTCATCGGTGCCGACAAGATGAGCAGCATCCTCGACTTTGAGGATCGCGCGACTTGCGTGCTCTTTGGCGACGGGGCGGGCGGGGTATTGTTAGAACGCGGTGAGGATGGGGCCGGCATGATCGACTTTGAGTTATACGCCGATGGGGCCGCGGTCGAATGTCTGCACATCAAAGGCGGCGGCAGCCTGCATCCTCCTTCGCACGAAACCGTAGATCAGCGCATGCACTACATCCGTCAAGAAGGGCGCACGGTCTTCCGGTTTGCCGTGGAGAAAATGGCCGAAGTGTCGGTCAGCCTGCTGGAGCGCAACGGCCTTACGGGCGCAGACCTCAAGCTCTTCGTGCCACATCAAGCCAACAAGCGCATCATCGACGCCGCGGCCCAGCGGATGGATCTTCCCTCGGAAAAGGTGATGATGAATATCGACCGCTACGCCAATACTACGGCCGCGACAATTCCCATTGCCTTGGCAGAAGCCGCTGATCAAGGTCGGTTGGAGCGCGGTGACTTGGTGCTGATGACCGGCGTCGGCGGCGGCCTCACTTGGGGCAGCGCCCTATTTCGCTGGGGGCCGTGAGATGGGCGAGTGTGCCTTTTTGTTTCCCGGACAGGGTTCGCAGGCCGTGGGCATGGGCCGCGACCTATACGAGCAGCACGAGTCGGTGCGAGCGCGCTTTGCCGAGGCCGACGAGGTGCTGGGTTTTCCGCTCAGTGCGCTTTGCTTTGAGGGGCCGGCCGAGCAACTAACGCAAACCAACGTTACGCAGCCTGCTGTCTTCGTCCACAGCGTCGCCGCCAACGAGTTGCTCGCCGCTACCGGATTACAGCCTGTGGCCGTAGCCGGACACAGCCTCGGGGAATACTCGGCGCTGGTGGCGGCTGGAGTGCTCTCCTTTGCAGAGGCCCTGACTCTCATGGGGACGCGCGGCCGGTTGATGCAGGAGGCCGGCAGCGAGTGGCCGGGGACGATGGGGGCGGTGATCGGTTTGGACGACGACCACGTCGTAGCCTTGTGCCAACAGGTAGCGGATGTGGGGATCGCAGTAGCCGCCAATTTTAACGCTCCAGGCCAAGTCGTGGTGTCGGGTGAGCAGGCTGCGGTGGCGCGGGTGAGCGAGTTGGCTTCTCAAGCCGGCGCTCGGCGCGTCGTCGAATTGGCCGTCAGTGGGGCTTTTCACTCGCCGCTGATGGCGTCGGCGGCCGTGGAGATGGAGGCGCTGTTAGAGGCGGTGCCCTTTGCGCGGCCGCGCGTGCCGGTGTTGACCAATGTCTCGGCTGAGCCTGTGGAAGACCCAGAAAAACTGCGGTTGCACCTGATCCATCAGATCACGGGTCCGGTTCGCTGGAGCGCGACGATGCAGCGGCTGGCGGCTATGGGCATCAACCGCGCTTTTGAAGTAGGGCCGGGGGCTGTGCTAAGGGGATTGGTGCGCCGCACTGCGCCCAAGCTCGCGGTTGCGCTTGCGGGTACCGTGGAAGAAATCGCCGCGGCAAAAGGAGCGGAATAACATGGGACTCTTGGACGGAAAAGTCGCGCTAGTGACGGGTGGGTCGCGGGGCATTGGCCGGGCCATTGCCCTGCGCTTGGCAGAAGAAGGCGCGGACTTGGCGATCTGCGCCCGCAATGTTGCAGCGGCCGGCGAAGTGGCCGCGGCTATTGAGGCCCTAGGTCGCCGCTGTCTCGTGCGCCAGGCCGATGTCGCCGACGCCGAGCAGGCGGCCGAGTTGGTGGCGGCGACGATTGCGGAGTTGGGTCGGCTGGACGTGCTGGTCAACAACGCTGGCGTCACCCGCGACAATTTGCTGATGCGGATGAAGGAAGAGGATTGGGACGAGGTTTTGACGATCAACCTCAAGGGTGCCTTTAACTGCGTCCGCGCGGCGGTGCGCCCCATGCTCAAAGCCCGCGGTGGGCGGATCGTCAACATCACTTCGGTCGTGGGATTGTTGGGCAATGCCGGGCAAGCCAACTACGCCGCGTCCAAGGCTGGATTGATCGGCCTGACCAAGAGCTTGGCGCGGGAGTTGGCCTCGCGCGGGATCACCGCCAATGCCGTGGCCCCGGGGTTGGTGCCGGAAACGGGCATGACGGACGGGTTGACGGAACGGCAGCAGGAGCAGATGATTGCTACAGTGCCGCTGGGCCGGGCGGGGACGCCGGAAGACGTGGCGCACGCTGTGGCGTTCCTCGCGTCAGA